>JAQVUX010000001.1:304888-319043 GCA_028699255.1 Candidatus Omnitrophota bacterium
CCAAAATTTTATGTATTATAACATATAATATTGAATTGTAAAATACGATTTCTCTGATATAATAATTACAGTTATAATTTAACCTGGAGGTTGAAAATATGTGGAAGATACTGGTCATTATTTCTGTCATATGGGTAGGTTTTTTTATATGGGCAAAGATCGATTACAAACGGCGCACCAGCGAGAACAATAAGAAAAAGAACAAGCCTCCGTTCCGCACCGAGAACGACCTTAAAGAATACGGAAAGCCGATGCAGGACGAGCACTCGAATAAAGTTGATTTCGACGACGCCGAATAGCACCATGTCGCATATGAAAAACGGTTTTACACTTATAGAGCTTATTATTGTAGTAATTATCATCGCTATACTGGCCGCCATCGCTATGCCAATCATGAGCAACATGAAAGCGAGAGCAATCGCGGCTGAGGCGATGACCGGAATGAACGCCATCCGCACATCGCTCCAGCAATATTATGTCGAACACGGCACAAATGAGGATTTAAACTGGCATATAGGCAATAATCCCCCCGAACGCTTTCCGGGATTATCGATCAGGACCACAGGTAATTACGGAGACCTTGCAACCGATGGCGCTCCGGCCGCCCTTGACGGTAAATATTTAAGCCAGGATTGCTATCTAATAACCATTTCTGATTTTGCGAATTTTACGCTCATCTGCAACACCGACTATAATACAAACCCGAAAAATGAAGAGGTCGTCGCAACGACGGATTCCACCTTTGGCATGATCTGGTATTTCCGAAAAAAGTTCATCCAATATAATTGGACAAAAACCGGCCTTGAGCCCGGGGCGGGCGGGTAGCGCCGCTTCACACCGCTTCGTGCATGGAGCCCGTCCGGTAACCCGCGAGGTCCAGCGAGACATAAACAAAGCCCAGTTTACGCAAGCGAGCTACTATCGTTTCACTTAGTCTCACCACCCTGGCAAAGTCATTACGTGTAATTTCCAGCCGCGCCGTCTTCCCGTGAACCCGAACCCGTATCTGCCTGAAACCAAGTCCTCGGAGATATTCCTCCGCCTCGTCGACTCGCGATAGCCACTCCCTCTTTATCTCGCTTCCAAATGGAAACCTGGACGCCAAACACGCAAATGACGGTTTGTCCCATGTCGATAGCCCGAGGCGCTTCGAGTATCGCCTGATATCCGACTTTGTCATTTTGGCTTCGAGTAGCGGACTGCGCACACCGAACTCCACGGCCGCTTTTCGGCCATGCCTGATATCCTTCAGGTCGTCATAATTCGTACCGTCCAGAAGATAGTCCATGCCGTATTTTTTTCTAATGCCGTCTAATTTTTTAAAAAGCTCTTTTTTGCAGTAGTAGCATCTATTAACAGGATTGGACTTAAAATTTTTTATCGCGAGTTCTCCCGTATCCATGGTAAGGTGCCAGGCGCCCATCGCTTTCGCGATGCGAAGCGCTTCCCGGTATTCCGACACAGGATAAGTCTCGGATCGCGCCGTAACGGCGAGAACGTTATCATGACCGAGCGTATCGACCGCCGTCTTCAGCAAAAAAGCGCTGTCGAGCCCGCCGGAGTACGCGACCACAACCCGCCGGAGCTTTTGTAATATACTTTCTAATCTTTTAAGCATATTCATATTTTCCACATAGGGTTTTTATTGAAATGTCTTCACCTCCGAGGAGGGATTACTTAAACTGGTCCCACCTCGGAGGTGTTAGTTATAATCGGAGGCGTTAGTTACAGCTGTTACAGCTCCCTTCGATCCACCCGCCGCCAACCACGATGTCCCGCTTATAGAAAACTACCGCCTGGCCCGGGGTTGGAGCAAATTGCGGCGTGTCGAAATCGACCTTTACTGAATCCTTACCCGTCTTCGTCACCGTCGCCTTCGCCTTCTTATGATTATACCGTATCATCGCGCGCACCTTCATCGGCCGTGTAATGCCATCAACCGATATCCAATTCATGTGCTCGGCATAAAGCGTACTATTCATAGCCTCGGCACGCGGCCCAACTATTACACGATTGTTTTCAACGTCGAGGCCCGTAACATAGAGTGGCTCTTTATGCGCTATGCCCAGGCCGCGGCGCTGGCCTATCGTGTAAAAGAGCAACCCCTTATGGCGGCCGAGCGCATTACCGCGGCTATCCACAATATCGCCCGGCTTCATCTCGATGCCCGTCTTCTTCTTTATATAACCGGCGTAATCGTTATCGCGGATAAAACAGATATCCTGGCTCGAGGGCGTATTGAATGTCTTCACCCCCATCGACCTGGCCATCCGTCGAACCTTCGCTTTCGTTAAACTACCCAGGGGGAACATGGCGCTCTTTAACTGTTCCTGAGAAAGAGCGAATAAAAAATACGACTGGTCTTTTTCTTTGTCCTTGCCCTCTTTTAATAAATACCTGCCGGACTTTTTATTATACCCGACATTCGCGAAATGGCCGGTGGCAATACGCGACGCGCCCAGAGAGCGCGCCTTATCGAGCAGAAGGCCGAATTTTATCTTAGAGTTGCATATGACACATGGGTTGGGTGTTCTGCCGCGGAGATATTCACCGCAGAAATAATCGATAACCTCTTTTTTAAATCCCCCGCTGAAATCGACAACATAATAAGGTATCTTCAGCCCCTCCGCTACCGAACGCGCCCGCACCACGGATTCGAGATTACAGCATGACCTGCCGAAAGACGACCCACACTCCTCCTTCGGCCACATCCTGAACGTAACGCCGACGACGTCACACTTCTTCTGTAATAAGGCGGCCGCAAGAGACGAATCTACCCCGCCCGACATCGCCGCTACGACTCTTTCTTTCTTATAGGGTTTCATTTGAGATTGGTAAGGACTTTATCGATATCGACATACTTTTCGACCATATCGACGATTATCTTGATCTTGTCCGTATCCTGCGGTTTTAATTTCACTATCATGGAATTGACGCGCGAGGCTATCTTGTAGGTATCTTCTTTTGTTATAAGGGTCGGTATCTTCTGTTTCTCCAAGCCGGAAAGACTGCGCCGCTTGGGCATTATCCCGCCGCTTATTATCACACCCGATATCCTGTAACTCTTCTTGCCCCTGCCCGCGTTTATGCGTTGGACAGCCTCGAGCATATCGTCGCGGTCGCCGGGAATTATCATGAGGGAATTGTTCTGCAGAAATTGAAGCGCGTCCTTGACATTCATGGCGCCTATAAGTACATTCTCGACGGGACGGTCCATATTTTCACCCCTGAAGAGCGCGTTTATCTTCAGCTCTTCCTGTATCTCGCGCATAGTGGGGATGTCGAGTATCTTCTGGTATGGGAGCACCCCGAAGACGTCCAGTTTCTTCTGCGCGAGCCCCATCCTTACGAGACGGGATATCTTTTCGTATTTTTCCGGTAATACCTTATTTACGATGACGCCCGCGAGATTTACGCCTTCTTTATCGAGAAGCGCCTTATTGAGCATGAACTCGTCGATCGGCTTGCCCACTCCACCCGACGATATCAGTATGACATTCGCGTCTAAGAGGCGCGCGACCGCCGCGTTCGAAAGTCCGAGCACGCTTCCGACTCCCGCGTGTCCGGTGCCTTCGATTATAACGAGATCATTGTCACGGGCGACCTTCTCGAAAGAGTCGGTGATAAGTTTGGCGTAATCTTCGTCAGCGCCTTTTTCGATAAAACGCTCGGTAAACCCTTTATCGATGGCGACCGGCGACATGTCTTTTATGTTACACCTTATGCCGAATACCTCTTCGATAAGTATGGAATCCTCATCGACCTTGTAGCCTTGTTCCATAAGGTAGCGCTGGCCTATCGGTTTTATGAAACCGATACGCTCGAAACGCTTCTTGAACGCCGCGATAAGTCCGAGTGAAACGGTCGTCTTGCCGTCGTTCTGCTGTGTCGCCGCTATAAATATCTTCTTCGCCATGAACGCATTTCCGTTGTCGACCTCGGAGATCGCTAAACAGCGACCGCCGATGTCATATATTAAATGAGCCGCTTTAGCGCCTCGTATATCAGTTCCATGTCTTTTGGTGGAACGACCGGGGCTGTATCCTTCCACGCTTTTTCTATCGCCGCCGGTAGCCCCTCGGCGTCGGTAACCGTAACATAACCTTTGTCCGTCCAGGCCTTGAGCGCCCACTCATGTTTAGCCGGAGCGCCCGTCTTTTTCGCTAATCTGAACACGACTACCTTCCTGCCGGCGGCAATCGCCTCGGAAATCATCGACATCGACTCTTCGGAGACGACCGCGACCTTGCAGAGGGCAAGCATTCCGCCTACCGTAAAATCTAAGTTTTTCTCATTGGCTACTACCAGTAATTTGCACCGCGGGTCTTTTTTCAGCGCGTTCTTCATAGCATCCGTGATTTCCGCGGATGTGCGGCGCGATGTCGTCGCGAGTATCGACGCGCCGGTCCGCGCGCAAAATCCGGAAACACCGTCCAGGACACTGCCGGCTATCTCTTTGGTAAGAGTAAACTCCGGATTATCGCCGCCCACGAATAACGCCAGGGCATCTTTCGCGTCGACGCCGATATGGCTCTTCAGCTTCGCGGCATCGGCGGCCATCTTTTCCGCGCTTATAAGCCCGGGCGCGAGCTCCGTAACCACGACGTTTTTGGATCGCTTAGGATTGTCGTGAGCCGGTATTATCGCGAGACGGAACTTATTTAAAGGAATCATCGCGTCCGGCTTCATGACGACTATGTTAGCCGCGTTATTTTCTTTGGACATAAATACGTTGACCGGCACCGTAGATGAGCCGCAGGAGATCACAAATTCCGAATATGTCTTCATAAGCGCATCATAAGACTCTTTCGTAAGACAGCGTCTCATTATACCCATACGCCCCTGGCATCGCCAGCCCGCTATGGCGGACGCGGAGGTCAGAATCACTCTCGAAAGACCGCTCTTGTATTTCACGTCGACCACGACTATCCGCGTATCCTCGGCCTTAAATCCCTGCGTCATCCTGGCGCGGCGAAGCTCCTCGGCCACCGCCAGCGACTGGTTCAGGTGACCGGCCTTACCATCACTCAGGATCAGCACCGTTCTAACAGGTGTCGATTTCCATCTCTTGTGCAGCCACAGCCATTGATCCGGATATTTCCTTATATAACTTTCCAAAAGATGAGCGAATTTCTGAAGATTTTCCCGTATGTCGTCGGGGCCCGCCGTTTTTTTGAAATCGATATACTCTTCGAGATACAACTTGTGGTACGGACCGTTCGTCCGGACAATAAAATTCGGCAATATCAATGAACCTGTATGTTTAGCTATCTCGAACGGCCCGGAATGATGCGAAGTCGGCCGTCCGAAAAAATCGACGAACATTCCCTTTTTCCCGGCATCCTGGTCGGAGAGTATGCCGACTATATTTTTGCCGTAAAGGGCACGCAGTATATTTTTCGTTTGCAAGCCCTTGCGGATAACCTTGCATCCATTGGATTCGCGAAGCTGGTTCAAAAGCTCGTTGAGGCGTTTCATCTTCTGTTCGCGGGCAAGCACCATTATAGGAAATCCCTCGACGGAACTTACTAAGCTTGAGAGCTCCCAGTCGCCAAAGTGCGCGGTAAGCAGTACCGTGCCGCGTCCAGACTTCGAGGCGTTACGGATACGGTCCATATTAACCACTTCGACGTACTTATCGACGTATTTACGGTTGATCTTGGTTAGGTGGAGAATTTCGACGAAGGTCTGCACCATGTTGCGATAGACCTTCTTCGTTATAAGACGCAATTCCGCGGGCGATTTCTCCGAAGCGAATGCCGCCTTAAGATTGGCATAAGCGATAACCCGCCTCTTCTTATTAAAGAAGAATACGGCATCCCCTATCCGCCTGCCGAGCCACAGCGAAGCGCCAACCGGGACAACAGCAAATATTTTATTTAGCGCCTTGACGAGTATATAGGCTACGTAATCTATCAACCAAAAGCTCCTTTCCGGAGGTAATTTCCATTTCTATTCCCAATGTCATTACCGGATAACCGCCGAACGACAATAGCGACATACGTCGTAATTTTACTTCGTCCTTTTCGGTCGTGAGAATAAAATCGAATTTCCGTTCATTGCACCGCTTAATTATGCCGGCGGCATCGCCCTCGGCATAATTGTGATGATCCGGGAAAATGATGTGCTCCGCGATATCCGCCCCCAGGCCCGCAACGGTCTGATTAAAATAATCCGGATCCCCGATGCTTGAGAGAAGCATCACCCTCTTACCTTTTAGGAACGTAACGGGCAGTTCTTTTCTTACCTTGAGATCGTAGATATACGCGGGTTTATGTAAAGCCTCGAGGAATATAAGACCACTGTTAATTTGTTTTAACTCTTCCTTTACGGCTTCGAGGCCGGGCGACTTCCTGTCAATCTTCGTAAACACCACCACCGACGCGCGGCTTATCGCGCTCATAGGCTCCCTCAATACGCCCCGCGGAAAGAGATAGCCGTTGCCGAAAGGTTTGCGCGAATCTATCAGGACTATGTCCATATTCCTGCTGAGTTCCCAGTGCTGGAAACCGTCGTCGAGTATCGCGGTATCACTGCCGTACAATTTTATCGCTTTGTGGGCCGAGCGCGCCCTGTCCTCGCCGACAAGTATCGGGGTATCGGTAAGTTTCTTTTTAAGCATCGTCTGCTCGTCCCAACCGTAGCCGCGTATGAGGACACTCGTCTTTTTGCCGAGATCCTCATCCAGCATCCTGACCAATCGTATGACAAACGGCGTCTTGCCCGTGCCGCCGAGGGTAAGATTGCCGACAGAGATTATCTTGAGCGGCACGCGTTCCGATTTGAATATACCGAATCTGTAAAATAACCGCCTGCCGAACAGCCCAACGCCATAAAGTAGCGAGGCGAGATAAAGCAGGCCTTTTAACGGCGCGTACGCCGGAGAGCGACGCTCGTCTGTCATTAAAGAGTGGATAAATTCGCGCATAATATTTCTATGTTCCGTTCTGTGGCGCCGCGGTTATCGAAAACCACCTTTTTGGCTCTCGCGCCCAACGCCTGACGCATAACCTTATCGGCCAGCAGATCATCTACGGCACTAAGAAGCGATGCGTGGCCCGCCACCTGGATCGCCGCGTCGCTCTTAAGCAATAAAGCGGTTATGTCTTTAAAATTAAACATGTGCGGCCCGAAAACTACCGGCTTGCCGTTTGCCGCCGGTTCCAGGGGATTCTGCCCGCCATGCCGGACAAGACTGCCTCCTACAAAAACCACCGTCGCGATAGAATAAAAATCTCTCAGGTGCCCGATGGTATCGAGAATGTAAACTTGCCGCGCAACCGGCGCAGTGCGCGCCGCGCCCGAGCCGGACAATAATATAGGTTCGAAACCAAATTTCTTCACGACAGCGGAGACTTCACCGGCGCGCTGGATATGCCTCGGCGCTATCAGTAACTTCAACCCGGGAAATTTCCCGAGAAGTTTTTTGAACGCGCCGACCACCGCCTCTTCTTCGCCTTTATGCGTCGAGCCTGCCACAAAAAGTTCGCCGTCCGGCGTCAGACCAAACTTCCGGCGTATCTCATCCGCGTCCGCCTGCGCGGATTTCGGCTGTACATCGAACTTCATGTTGCCGGTAACGCTGACCCTGCCCGCGGGAGCGCCCATAGCTTTTATCCTTATCGCGTCAATATCGGTCTGCATGCAGAAAAACCGGACACCTTTAAGAATCCCCCGAAGGAACGGCCGCGCCAGTTTATATTTGCCGAACGATCTATCCGATATCCTGCCGTTTATCATTACGGACGGTATGCCGTATCGCCCCGTCGCTTTTAAAAAATTAGGCCACACCTCGGTCTCAACCATAACATATAGAGACGGTTGTATCAGGATCATAACCTTTTTCACTACGAACGAAAAGTCGAGCGGGAAATATATCACTATCGCATCGTCTGCGAAAAGTTTTTTCGCGAGATCATTGCCGGTCTTTGTTATGGTCGAGAATATGATCTTTTTGCGCGGGGCTTTCGCCTTAAGAAGCGGCACGAGCCGGCGGCACAGGGCAACTTCTCCTACGCTGACCGCCTGTATCCATATAGCGCCCCTCGAGGCCTTGAGCGCCTTAGCCTTCTCTTCATCGTAAACGCCAAACCGCTCGAGGAAATCGCCGTGCAATTTGCCTTTGAAAATAAGCGTCGGCAGATAGAAGATCGAAAATATCGCAAATCCTATGTCGTATAGCATATTATCCTGTTTTCCGCACCCCGGGGTGCGGAATTCATGCCCTCGGGTGCGCCTTGTCGTAGACCGACTTTAGCCGGTCCATCGTTACGTGCGTATATATCTGCGTCGTGGACAGATTCGCGTGGCCCAGAAGCTCCTGGACACTGCGCAGGTCGGCGCCGCGATCCAAAAGATGCGTCGCGAACGAATGGCGGAGCGAATGCGGCGATATGTGCTCCGCTACACTCGTCTGCGTTATGTACTTGTTGAGTATGCGCCGGATGCTCCTGTCCGTAAGCCGCCTGCCGTTATGATTTAAAAATACCGCGTTCTTGTCCTGCGCCGGCATCTGGTCGCGCTTATCGATATATTTCCTGATCGCCGAAACGGCCGGGCCGCCTATCGGGATCATCCGTTCTTTCGAGCCTTTGCCCAGCACTTTTATCACTTCGCCTATCAGGTCGACATTTCTTACGTCCAGACCGACGAGTTCACTTACGCGCACCCCGGCCGAATACAGCGTCTCGAGTATAGCCCGGTCGCGCAATCCGGCCAGGTCGTCCCCGGACGGACTTTGCACCAGCTTCGCCACTTTGCCTTCATCGAGCACCACCGGCAATTTTTTGTCAAGCTTCGGCGTAGATATAGCGGTGATGGGGTTCGTTTTAATATGGCCCTCGCGATAGAGGAATCTGAAGAAGCTTCTCAGGGAAGCGAGCTTACGCGCGACCGTCCGCTTCGCGTAATTCTTTGCGCGCAGGTCGGCTAAGAATTTACGTAAAAGCAGATGATCGACGGACGAAATATCCTTCTCTCCGAGGAACAATTCAAAGCTCCTCAGATCTACGGTGTAGTTGGTTATGGTATGCGGCGAAGAGTTCTTCTCGACCGTAAGGTAATTTGTGAACTTTTCTATAAACCTTTGCATCACGCCGCGGTTTCGCCTTCCTTTTCCTTATCCTCTTCGCCGGGAAGCTTCTTGGACGTGAAGGTGCATTTAGGATATTTGGAGCATCCGTAAAAAGACCCCCTGGAGGAGCGCCTTTGGACAAGTTCGCCGCCGCAACCCAAGGGACATTTAATGCCGGTTGTTATCGATTTAGCATTCTTGCATTCGGGAAATGCGGAACAGCTTAAAAATTTCCCGCGCCTGCCCCATTTTATAACCATCGGCTTCCCACAAAGTTCGCATATCTGGTCGGTAACACCTATCTCCTTCTTAACATCCTTCATCTCCAATTTTGCGGCTTCAACCGCGTGAATGAACGGCGAATAGAACGCTTTCAGCACAGTGATCCAATCCGCTTCGCCCTCTTCGATACCGTCAAGCTCGCTCTCCATCCTGGCGGTAAACTCGACATCCACGATCTTCGGAAAATGCTTCTTCACGAGCCCTTCCACTATCGTGCCGAGCTCGGTCGGGTGGAAATATCCGGACTCGCGCCGGACATAATCTCTGGCCGTGATAGTCTGAATGATCGGCGCGTATGTTGACGGCCTGCCTATGCCAAGCTCTTCGAGCGCCTTGACTAAACTGGCGTCCGAATATCTCGGCGGCGGTTTGGTAAAATGCTGTCCCGGTATCAGATTAAGAAGGTCGAGCGGTAATCCTACCGAAAGCTGTGGGAGTTTCGTCTTAGGTTCTTCCTCGTCCTCTTTTTCTTTTTCCACTTCATAGACAACCGTATAGCCGTCAAACACAACCTGTGTGTCGCTTGCCTTGAAAAGATAATCTCCCGCCTTTATATCGACCGTCGTTTGCGAATATACGGCCGGTGTCATCTGGCTGGCGAGAAAACGGTTCCAGACAAGCTGGTACAGCTTTAATTGTTCGGGAGAAAGCGCATCCTTTACGGACTCAGGACTTCTGAGCGGCAAAGTCGGCCTTATCGCTTCGTGCGCCTCCTGCGCGCCCTTCTTCGACTTATAAAGATTGGGCGTTTCAGGATAATACTTATGTCCATAGGAAGAAAGTATATACTCTTTCGCGCCGGCTTGAGCATCATTGGATATCTTTACCGAGTCGGTTCTCATATATGTTATAAGACCCACGGAACCTTCACCTGCTATCTCGACGCCTTCATACAACGTCTGGGCGATATGCATCGTCCGCGCGCCGGAAAGCCTTAGTTTATTAAACGCCTCCTGCTGAAGCTTGCTCGTCGTGAACGGAGGATACGGGCTCCTCCTCTTCTTCGACTCGCGCAGGTCACTGACCACAAAGGGCGCGTTCTTTAAATATTCTACGGCTTTTTCACCGTCATTTTTATGCTTCAGATCGATGTTGGCATTTTTGTATTTATAAAGTTTCGCGATAAACTTGGCGGCCGGAGAATCAGGCTTCCGCTTCAATTCCGCTTCGATCGACCAGTATTCCTGCGGTTTAAAAGCGTTTATCTCTTCCTCGCGCTCGACGATGAGCCGCACAGCCACAGATTGCACACGGCCCGCGCTCAACCCCCTGGCGACCTTCTTCCATAGTATCGGGCTTATCGAATATCCGACGAGCCGGTCGAGTATACGCCTGGCCTGTTGCGCGTTGACAAGCGCCATATTTATTTCACGCGGATGTTTGAACGCCTTTAATACGGCATCCTTGGTTATTTCATCGAACTCCACCCTGTAGCATTTTCTGCCTTCGCCCGACAGCTGGTTCTGCAAATGCCAGCTTATCGCCTCGCCCTCACGATCAGGATCGGCCGCCAGATATATGGTATCTTTCGACTTGGCATCTTTTTTGAGCGCGGCCAAATTCTTCTTCCTGTCCGTCATTACGATATAGTGCGGCTTGAAATCGTTCTCGACGTCTACGCCCAGTTTCGATTTCGGCAGGTCGATAATATGCCCCATGCTCGCGACCACTTTATATTTGGAGCCGAGGAACTTATTTATCGTCTTTGCTTTGGCCGGCGACTCTACTATT
The DNA here is from genome assembly GCA_028699255.1 of Candidatus Omnitrophota bacterium. NCBI lineage: Bacteria > Pseudomonadati > Candidatus Omnitrophota > Candidatus Omnitrophota bacterium. Next base: position 315,975 of record JAQVUX010000001.1, read on the forward strand.
ACCAAATTTTTTGCCATTAAACTGACTCCTTATGCGTTCTGGGACTAACCGCGTAGGTTAGCCATGTGTTGACCCGCAGATAACCTACGCGGTTATCCCGCCGCTCTTTTAGTTTTCCTTCCTTATGAATTGCCTTCCGGGAAGCTGAATTATCAACCTCTTCAGTTCAAGGTTCAATAATACCTTCGATGCTTTGGCTTGATCCATGCCCGCCTTTTCCAGTATATCATCGACGTGCATCGGCTCATCGGAAATATTCTTATAAACTTTCCGCTCGTCGTCCGTAAGTGAATTATATATGTACGCCTTCGCCTGCCGCTCGATCTTCTCATCGATCGGCCCGGCTTTAGGCCCGGCGGCTGGTTTGATTTCGGAGATCGCCAGTTCGTCCATTATATCGTCAACCGACTGTATCAGGCAAGCGCCGTCTTTTATGAGCTCGTTGGTGCCCGAGCTCGTGCTCGACGAGACCTTGCCGGGAACCGCGAATACCGTCCTGCCCTGCTCCGCGGCGAAGTTCGCGGTGATAAGCGCGCCCGAATTGCGCGCCGCCTCGACCACGACTACGCCGAGCGCGAGGCCGCTTATGATACGGTTGCGCGCCGGGAATTGCTGAGGTAACGGCGGCATATCGTCCTGATATTCCGTAACGACCGCGCAGGATTTAGCGATCTCTTCGTACAATTCTTTATTCTGCGGCGGGTAAATGTCATTATGCCCGCTTCCCATGACCGCGATCGTCCTACCCCTGGCCTTGAGCGCGCCCCTGTGCGCCGCGGAGTCGATGCCGATCGCCATGCCGCTTATGACCGTAATGCCGCGCACCGCCAGTTCAAACCCCAGCCTCTCGGCCGTCTCGACCCCGTACGTCGATGCCCTGCGCGAGCCGACTATCGCCACCGCGACATCGTCCTGCGCGAGTAGCGCGCCGTTCACGTATAACTGCTTCGGCGGCGTGTGGATATTCCGCAGATTCTTCGGGTACTCCGCATCGTTCAATGTTATCTTGCGTATAGCCATATCTTACATATTACCTTTGGTTGGCGAGGGGACTATGCTTCGCGCCGACCGCTCCATTTTTCCCAGCATGAAAAATGTCGCTCGAGAAAAATCGCTCGCTCTCCCTCGCTTACTTGCTAACCCTGGCTCGGGAACCATGCCCGCTCGCGATTTTTACGTCGTCGCGTAAGCATATTCCCCTCGCCTAACATCAATCATCTAAAAATATTCCGGAAACTTTCCTTATCACCACAGGTGCCAATAATCACGTTAACAGACGCGGGCACCCAACATAGTCAACTATATTACTTAGAAATTTTATTAAAGCTCAGATGGCGGCACCCCCCAATCCCACGCCTCGGCCGACAATCGAAAAAAGTCTGCCTCGTGCCACCCGTAAAAATTCCCGCTCCAGCGCCACAGGTGTCAATACCCCCGTTACCGCATGAATCCCCTAAATGAACGTAAAACATCATCCGACCCTTACAAACTAGAGCATTACCCACCTGTACCAATAGGTCTTATTTCTTTCTCTTCAATTGCCCGCAATCTCACTGTTAATTTATCACGCTCTTCTTTTAACTTGCCCCTCGACAATCTGCATGACCATATATCGTATAATCTAACCGTATTTTGATATGGACCAGAAGTAATATCATCTACGGATCCCTCCCTCAGTTCAATAAGCAACGGGGCAAACTCCTCAACCCATTGACAAAACACTGTTCCAATTACAGAGCATGCAACCTTTTCATCCGCAGCGCCACTTGAGAAATACATCGATAGCGATTCGATTTCATTCAGAAAATCAAGGACTTTTAACACATCACCTTTAGCTCGTATATCTGAAACCCATTTCTTGCCGCCAGCATTGTCTTTCAAGCTATCTTTCGAAAATTTATTGTTGTTCAGCTCCCAACAGTCTAAATTGCATCCTTTTTTCGGATCAAGAAAAGCTTGAGTATACATAGGTAGTAATTCGCGGGCAACTTTTTCACATTTATCCGCGGCAAGAGAAACCGCTTCCCGCTTTGATCTAACTATTATATTATCCTTTGCTATAATAATTTGCCATAAGGCAAGTAATGACGCTATGGAGATAATGGCCGGGCTTATATTTATTAGTACATCAGAAAATATTTTTAGTTCATCCATAATATTATGCCCTCCCATTAAAGCTACATTTCATAAATTTTTCAATTTTCCAATGTGGTGGTTGCTTTGCACGCCACCTCCAGCCTCCCACGCGAAGCGATGAGAAATTTTTCGCTCTCCATCAGAAATGTGATGTGGCGATGTGGTTTGTGAGGGCCTTAAAATTGGCCGGCAGGGTCCGGACAATTTTACGGAGCGCGATTTTTACATGGCTAAAAATTGCGCGTCCCGAACAAACCACTCGACACATCATATTCAGCCGTTACAGCGAAAAATTTCGAAGAGCGCCTATTTCTTCCTGCTAAAAACCAACCCGAAGAGCGTCCAGCTCGCGATGATGATGACGAAGGTGAGCGCGATCGCGTTGACGACGACAAGCTTGCGCGTTACCGCTTCCTTCTCGCGGCGAAAGATGTCCATGATGTACTCTTCTTCGGAGGAGGTACGGAGCGCGTTGCCCGATTTTATCTTATTCATAAGCACGGACGTCGCCTTGTCATTGAGCGACATCGCCTTCCTTATGAGCGGCATGCCGATGATGCCGTAGTTAAAAGCGAGTACCAGGATTAGCGTCGCACCGACCCACAACCGGGCTTTTCTGGTCATTTCGCTATCTCCATGATCTTTTCCACAACCTGCCGCGCCGTAAACTTCCCCGTATCGATAACATGATCGGCTTTCGCGTACAACGGAGCGCGCTTAGCAAGAAGCATGCGTATTTTGAGTTTCGGATCCTCGACGTTGAGGAGCGGACGGTGTTTATACTTCTTCGTGCGCTCCATCACTGTCCCTTCGTCGGCAGTAAGGCAGATCACTACGGGAGAAGCCACCAACCTGTCGCAGGAGAACAGCGCGCTACTGGCCAAAATCACAATGGGTGAGGTGGAGGAGCGCTGGATTGAGACCAGCGACGGC
>JAQVUX010000002.1 GCA_028699255.1 Candidatus Omnitrophota bacterium
CAGAGCGTTTCCATAGTAACCTCCTTTTTTGGTGTTATTGGTCGTAACACCATAAGGTTACTAAGCTCTGCTTCTTTGTTAAAGAGCTTTTTTAGAACGAAAAGCAACAGACTATTTTATATTATCCGCTGGAGGATGATTTCAGTTTCTTTGCCGCGTCTTGTTTTTTGCCATTTCTATGTTATACTTTAGCATCAATAAATGTTAATATATATATATATATTAAAAGGAGAGAAATCGCATGAAGAAATTTTTTTTAGCAGTGCTTATCTTTTCCGTTATTTTATTAATTTCCGCTGGGTATGGATTTGCGGCAGATACAGTTAAGCAAGATACGAATACTATGAATGGATTGCCAGACTGGAGTCTCGGTGCAATCGTAGCCGGCCAGACAGGCATCTTTAGTAGCGTAATTTCAGCTGGAAATGCAGGCGATCTGACATTAGGCGGAGAAGTAGCTTGTGACGGCCTTGTTTTTCAAAACGACCTTAACGGTGATGTCCTAATTAAGACCGGAAATACTTTACACAATGGATCCGTTGGTCTTGATATGAGCGCCGCAAACAATGATGTAACCATGAATTGCGGTATAGAATTAGTTGCGAGCCAGGCTTTCAATGTCAATACCGGAAGGCTTCTAACTATAGGAGGCGATATTACTAATAACGCCAGCACCCTGACCGTAACAGGTGCCGGTAATACCACTATCAGCGGTATATTAGGCTCGGGAGCAGGCGGCCTGACTAAATCGGGGGCCGGGACTCTTACCTTGAGCAACAACTCTAATAGTTACACCGGTGTTACCACCATAAGCGACGGCACATTAAGCGTAGCTACTATTAGTGATGGCGGCGTTGTAAGCGCTATCGGTGCCGCGGCGAGCGTTGCGGCCAATCTTGTTTTCGACGGTGGCATTTTGGACTATACCGGTGCTACCGCCAGTACCAATCGAAATTTTACCATTAACGCCGGAAAGACGGCTTCTATTACCGTCGATACCGCCGGCACAACTCTTACAATGACCGGCGCGTGTCCGACAACTACAGGCGGTTTAAGTAAGCAGGGAGCAGGCACCCTTTATTTAAAAGGCGTAAACCTTTATCAGGGAGTGACTATAATCAATGATGGCACTCTAAAGATCGACGCGGACACTGCCATAGGCGATGGGTCGGCCGGTAACACCATTGACTTTACCGGTGGCACAGGCATTTTGCAAAGTACCGCCACCACTGATTTAGGGACTAACCGCGCAATTACGCTGACTGCAGACGGCACTCTGCAATCCGATGCCGGGACGCTTACGGTGGGCGGAAGTGTGACTAACGGAGCCAACCTGCTTACCGTAACCGGAGACGGCAATACTAGTATTACCGGAGTCATAGGCGCAGGCGCGGGCGGCCTGACTAAGGCCGGTAGCGGAACTCTTTCTTTGAGCAATAGCAATACCTATAGCGGCGGTACGACTCTTACTGCCGGCAATATTACTCTTGGTAATAACACCTGTTTGGGTGACGGAGACCTTACCTTAAACGGCGCTTCGGGTACCTTGCAGTCGAATAACGATGCCCGATCCATATCTAACGCTATCGATTTGAGCGCGACCGCTACGAATGCTCTTATAATATCCGGTTCGAATAGCCTTGCACTGACAGGCAATATAACTAATGCGGGGCAGATCGAGATCAATATGACTGATATCAGTAAAGCGCTAACTCTATCTGGCGCCAACAATACCTATACAGGCGGCACGACTCTTACTGCCGGTAAATTGAATATTAATAGTACCACGGCTCTTGGCGGCGCAACGAGCGCATTTACTATTTCCGGAGGTACTATCGATAATACGAGCGCCGGAGCTATCACGCTGGCAAACAATAATACTCAAAGCTGGAACGGCGACTTCGCATTTGGCGGTACTCAAAATCTTAATCTCGGCACTGGCGCTGTTACGATGAATGCCGCACGACAGGTTACGCTTGGCGGCAGTACGCTGACGGTCGGAGGCGCTGTCGATAACGGCGGGAACACGCTGACGATAACGACGACTTCCGCCGCGGTTACCGGCAATATGGCGCTTAGCGGCGCAATATCGGGTTCGGGCGGCCTTACGCTGGCCAACGGCGCTGTTACGACGTTATCGGGAGCCGCGTCAAATACATACAGCGGCACTACGACTCTTGGATCTGCCGGATTCGAAAAAGAGCGTTTGACGTTAAGTAAGACGGGCGGTGCTGTAGCTATCGCCGGAAATGTGACTATAGACAATTATAATTCGCCATTCCTCGATATGACACAGGCCAACCAATTTGGCGCTACTTCGGTGATAAGCTGGACCACTTCCGGTTCGGGTAACGGACGTTTTCAAATGCAGGGCACTAATCAGACGGTAGCGGGTATTTCCAGCACTGATAGCGCTAATGCTGTCATTCAGAATACACCGTGGGGAGGCGGAGCCGGTGTCTGGTCGGACTGCACATTGACTATTGATACCGCTGTCGGCCAATCTTATACTTGGAACGGAATGATGCGTGACAAAGATAATGGTGCCTCGACCGGCACGCTCGCTCTGACAAAAAGCGGTACCGGAACACAGATATTGTACGGTGATAGCCTTAGTTATACCGGAAAGACGACGATTGCCGGCGGGACGCTTCAGCTCGGTACCGGTACTTCAGGCGGCACTCTCTCAACCAGTGAGATCGATTTTACAGGCGGTTTGTTCCAATACGGCGGCACTAATACACAGGATATTTCTAGTATGATCAAAAATAGTACCAGCGCCATGAGTATCAATACAAATGGTAACGATGTTACGTTCGCAAGCGCGTTAGCGGCCTCCAATGTGGGCGGCTTGATCAAATCAGGCACAGGCACTCTGACTCTATCAGGCACTAACTTATACACTGGCGGCACCGCCATTAACGGCGGCACGATAACGGCCAGTAACACTAAAGCCTTAGCTTCCGGCAACGTTGCGATAGAAGGCGGCACGCTGGATGTCGGTACTACCAGTCTCGATCTTGGAGCCGGCTCTACCTATACGCAGGGTGCTACCGCGGCATCAACGTTTATGCTTACCGCGAACTCTTCCAGTGCTTATGGCTCCGTGAAAGCTACCGGTGGGGCTAGCATTACCGCTGCTAATAGTACGGTATACGTTAACGTGGGTGGATATATACCTAATGGCGCATCTCTTACGGTTATTGATACCGACGGCGGCGTAGTTGACAATGCGCCAGGAACCATAACATCAAGTAATTCGTATGTTACGTTTTCGGGGTCGAGGTCCAGCGGTAACCTAATCCTTACCGCCGTTCGTTCCGGGTCCAACAGCTTTAGGGGACAGGCAACTAATACGAACGCAGCGGCTGTCGGTAATGTGTTGGATAATGTTACCAATCCGACAGCCGACATGACCAATATTCTTAATACCATGGGCAACTTATCATCTAGTCAGGTAGCTTCCTCCGAGAATACTATGAGCCCTACAGTAGACGGCGCGGTGACCCAATCAGCCATAGCCATGCTTAATCAGGTACTCGATACGTTGACGATACATCTTGAAGACATGCGCTTACCGGCCGGTGTTACTGGTGTCGCAACAGGCGATGATTATTTTAAGGGCCTAGGCATCTGGACCCAGGTCTTAGGTGATTACGCCCATCAGGATCCGCGCCAGTCGAGTAACGGCTACAATGCTACTTCATGGGGCGTGACGGGCGGCGCAGATATTCCTCTTAATATAGGTATCGATTCTCTGCGCATGGGCATAGGCTCTGGTTACGGGCAGACATTTGTAAGGTCAAAAGATTATTGCGGACATACAGATATTGACTCTATTCCCGGCACCATATACTGCACTTACGATAATAACAAATACCCGTTCTATCTCGACTCCGCGTTTACATTCATGTATAACAGCTACACAGGTTCCCGCCAGATAGCGGTGGGCGCTATCGAGCGTACGGCAAAAGCTGATTATAGCGGCCAGCAATACAGTGGATATGTCGAAGGCGGTTATTCATTCTTCTATAAGAATCTACGCTTAACACCGCTTCTGGCTCTGAACTACATGCATCTGCGTGTCGGAAGCTATACTGAAACAGGCGCAGATTCCCTCAATCTGAACGTCAGCTCTCAGGATTACGATATGTTTCAGACCGGTATCGGCATGAAATTAGCCTATCCAGTAGAATTGAAATACGTCACTATATTACCGGATCTACACGCCAGATGGATCTATGACTGGATCGGCGAAAGCCAAGCGACGACAGCAGGTTTCTCCGGCGGCGGTACTTCTTTCGGGACAAATGGTTTCAGGCCCGCCAGGTCCGCATATAATTTAGGAACAAAAGTAGGTATAATGGCGAAAAATAATGTCTCTCTTGATTTGGATTATGACTTCCTGCTCAAAGAAGATTACTACGAGCATTACGGAAGTCTAAACGTAAGATATAATTTCTAAAAACCTGGATAAGCGGACGATAAAATATCTAAGTTACATTCTTTCCGGGATAGTTGTCATTATTTCATTGGCTGGATGCGCCACTGTCAATAGCGGATATCGTATAGCCGACAACATCGTCTCAGAAAACAATTTAAAAAAAGAATACATAAAGACCGGGCTATGTACCCTTACGGTTTTTAGCAAGATTACCTCTCCGGGCAAACCTCTTGCAGTCTATATAGAAGGTGACGGCGCGGCATGGAAAACACGCCGTGAACTATCCGGCGATCCGACGCCGCGCCACGCACTTGCCCTTTCGCTTGCAGTCATGGACCATTCCGGGAACGTTGCTTATTTAGCCAGACCCGGCCAGTTAACTATTTCCGGAAACCCGGATTGTGATCCGGAATATTGGTCTAGAAAGCGTTTCTCGGGTGAAGTTATGAGCGCCATGAATTCGGCAATTAATGAACTGAAGGCGCAGAGTAAGTCAAAAGATATAAATTTAGTGGGCTATTCCGGCGGGGCTACCATCGCTATTATTATCGCGTCGCGAAGAAACGACGTAGTAAGCATTCGTACGATCGCCGGAAATCTCGATCCGGAAGCCGTTAATCTATACCATAAAGTTACACCTCTCGAAGGGGCGTTGAGCCCAATGGATTTTGCCTCAAAGGTATCGGATATTCCGCAACGACATTTTGCCGCAGTGGATGATCAAGTCATACCTCTATCTATTATTGAATCATTTGCTGACAGGATCGGCGACGAAAAACACGAAAGTATAACTATCGTAAAAGGCGCAAGTCATGCATTTGGTTGGCAGAAAGCCTGGCCGTTGCTTGTCGACATTCCTTTGCATTGTAAGAAGGATCCGACAAAATAGAATATACATTTTTGTGAGGAATATGCCTTTCTAAGTAGTAGTTTTATTTGATCATGTCAATAATTCGACCATAACAAATACCTACGAAAATTTCCTTATACTCGTACAAGAGGCATGTACATATTCTAAAGTTTAAAGCCTATGGTCGAATTAGTCGATAGCAGGCTTTTTATTTATCGCTTTATGCGAAAAGGTCGCTTCCTCGCGCAATTTAATCATCCGCCCTGAACAGAGCGATAAGGTGCGGCTGAGCGATACCGGTATACAGCCGGCCGGAATGAGAGTATAATAAGTCAGGAGTTTGACAAGTGGCATATAAAGGCGAATAAGAAACGCAGAAAAAGGAGATGAATGAAGATAGTTTTCATAGAGCCCACCGCTTCAGAAGGGAATGTCTACAGTAAATCATCCATGCCTCTATTGGGCCCGGTCTACCTCGGGACCATCTTAAAAAAAAGAGGGCATGAGGTCGAGATCTACAATGAAGATCTTCATAAACCGGATTATGCGAAGCTCGACGCGGATCTTATCGGCATCTCCATTTTGACTTCAACGGCCAAGCGGGGTTATGAAATAGCCAGACAATTTCCTAAAGAGAAAGTGATCATTGGCGGCGTTCACGCAAGCCTGCTCCCCGAGGAGGCGCTTCCATTCTGCAGGCAGGTTGTAGTGGGAGAGGCCGATGATGTTATTGTCGATGTAGTTGAGGGCAAAAGAATCGAGCCTATCGTTTACGGCACGCCGGTTCAGAATCTGGACACTTTACCTAACCCAGATTTCACATTGATAAAAGGATTTTGGTCCTCATTTCTTACCATGCCTATCTCTACGTCGAGAGGATGCCCCTTTGACTGCAGTTTTTGCTCTGTCACAAAGATCTTTGGCCGCAAATACCGTTTCCGTAGCGCTGAAAATATCATCGAAGAGATGAAGTCCAGGCGCACGAGATCGTTCTTCTTCGTAGATGATAATTTTACGGCAGACCCGAAACGCACGCGCCGCCTGCTGGAACTTCTACTGAAGAATAATATAAATCATTGGAATTGCCAGGTGCGCTGTGATGCCGCCAAAGATAAAGAGCTTTTAAGGCTTATGGCAGGCGCAGGATGCAAAGCCGTATGCGTTGGGTTCGAGTCTATAAATCCAATGACGTTAAAGGCCTACCAGAAGAAACAGACCCTCGATGATATCGTGAGCGCTATCCGTTCCTTCCATAGAAGAAAGATAAAGATCCATGGTATGTTTATCCTGGGGGGTGAGGATGACGGCAAAGGCGCTATATGGGAAACTTTGAAGTTTGCCATAAAGCATAAGATAGACACTATACAGATGGCGATACTTACTCCGTTCCCGGGCACGAAAGTCTATGAATCTCTCGATGCACAGAAGAGGATCTTCACAAAAGACTGGAGTCTTTATGACGGCCAGCACGTTGTATTTAATCCAAAATTGTTATCGGCAAGAGATCTGCAGGTGAATGCTCTTCAGGCGTATACAAAATTTTATTCTCTACGCAGGGCGTTTGCTTCGCTTATTCAACTGCATTTTAGAAATGCGATGTTTCGTTTTATAGGCCATTTTACTATCAAGGAATGGGTAAAACATAATTGTAATATGACTTGGTTGGCGCAACCTAACCAATGTTTTAAACGAGTTTAATCTCCCGGCAGAAATCTCCGGATTTCAGTTTGCGAATGAATGCGGCTTTCGCGAACCCTTGGGGAGAGGGAGCCTCGCTTTTAGGCCGAGCGGGCTCCACAAACGTGTAAAATGTGCTTAAGATTTAACCTGTTCATTTCGGCATCGATTGATTTCCTCATTGACAGTTTTTTCATTTTCCGGTAAGATATGGTTACAATTTGGTTTAAAAGCGCGACTGGCGGTAGTATCATGGGTAACCATGCGGGAGCGCGACTTGAGCAAAATCGAACGCCTGGGTTTTAAGAATCCAGGCGTTTATATTTTTTACAGGAGAAGGTAATATGTTCATACGGGGACGATGGGATAAGACGATAGATATGATGGATTTTGTTAATAGAAATTATAAGCCGTATGATGGCGATGAGTCATTCTTATGCGGGCCTACCGTAAGAACTAAAAAGTTATGGCAGAAGTGTCTTAATCTTTTTGAGAAAGAGCATAAGAAGGGCGGCGTATATGACATCGATGTGTCGACCGTATCGACGATCACAAGCCACAGGCCCGGTTATATAGATAAAAAACTCGAAATTATTAAAGGATTGCAGACCGACAAGCCGCTTAAAAGAGCGATAAAGCCGCTGGGAGGAATACGTATAGTCGAGAATGCCTGTAAGGATTATGGGTACGAACTGGATAACAAGGTAAAGGAGATATATTTAAAATATCGGAAGACGCATAATGACAGTGTGTTTGATTCTTATACTGCCGATATATTAAAAGCCCGCGGTACCGGGCTAATTACGGGACTACCGGATAATTATTCAAGAGGAAGGATCATAGGCGACTACAGGAGAGTGGCGCTCTATGGCATAGATAAGCTTATTAAAGTTAAAAAACATGATAAGGAGCTGTTCGAGGACTATTCTTCTCAGGAGGCGATACAATTAAGGGAAGAGATAGCGGATCAAATAGGCGCTTTAGAGGATATTGTAAGATTAGGTAAATCCTATGGGTGTGATTTAAACAGGCCGGCGGAGAATGCGAAAGAGGCTATCCAATGGGTTTATCTTGCTTATCTCGCCGCCGTAAAGGAGCAGGACGGCGCCGCTATGAGCTTAGGGAGCGTGAGCAATTTCTTCGATATATATATTGAAAGAGATATTGGCTTAGGGTCATTGACTGAAGAGAAAGCGCAGGAATTGATAGATGATTTTGTGATAAAACTGCGCATGGTACGTCACTTAAGGCCAAAATCATACTCTGAAATATTTGCCGGCGATCCGGTGTGGATCACAGAATCTATCGCTGGGGTGGGTATAGACGGAAGGCATAAGGTTACAAAGACATCCTACAGGTTTTTACGGACTTTGTACAATTTAGGGCCGGCGCCTGAGCCCAATCTTACAGTTCTATGGTCTTCCAGGCTTCCTGATAATTTTAAGAGATTCTGCGCCAAGGTATCTATCGCTACGAGTTCTATCCAGTACGAGAATGATGATTTAATGCGATTGATCGGCGGGGATGATTACAGTATCTCATGCTGTGTATCCCTGTTAAAAAACGGAAGCGAGATGCAATATTTCGGGGCGCGATGTAATCTTGCGAAGGTATTGCTTTACGCGTTAAATGAAGGCAGGGACGAGATCACCGGCGAAAAAATAGTTCCGGGAATACCTCCTATGAGTTCCGATCTCCTGGATCATGACGAAGTAAAACAGGGTTTTATGCAAGTATTGCGCTGGACGATCAGAACCTATGTCCAGGCTCTTAATATTATACATTCTTCGCACGACAGATATTATTATGAAAGATCGCAAATGGCGTTACTCAATACAGAGCTGACGCGTTATATGGCATTCGGTATCGCGGGATTATCGGTTGTCGCTGACTCTTTGAGCGCCATTCGTTATGCCAAAGTCAGGGCCATGCGTAATAATAAAGGCCTTACGGCAGGTTTTAAGATAAGCGGAGATTTTCCCGCCTTCGGGAATGATGATGACAGGGTAGATGGCAGGGCCGTTGATCTGGTAAATACATTTCTTGCGGAGATAAAAAAATATAAGTTTTACAGGGATTCTCTCCCGGCGCTTTCTGTTCTCACTATTACGTCGAATGTGATGTACGGTAAAAAAACAGGGGCTACTCCGGACGGCAGGAAAAAAGGCGAGCCTTTTGCTCCCGGGGCAAACCCAATGCATGGCAGAGATAAAAGCGGGGTTATAGCGTCCCTGAATTCCGTCGCGGGTATCCCGTATTCCGAATGCAGGGACGGCATATCGAACACATTCACTACCGTGCCGGATACTTTAGGAAAGACTCAAGAGGAGCGGGTCTCCAATCTCGTGGCATTGCTCGAAGGTTACTTTATCAAGGGCGCCCAACACCTGAATATCAACGTGATCGATAAGAAAACGCTTAAAGATGCCATGCGCCATCCGCATAAATATCCGCAACTTACTATTCGCGTGTCAGGATATGCGGTTCATTTCAACAAATTATTGCCCGATCAGCAGAGGGAGGTATTGGCGAGGACGTTTCATGAAGCCATGTAGCAGAAGATCTCGCGCCGGAAGGATACATTCGATAGAAAGTTTTGCGACACAGGATGGTCCCGGCATACGTTTTCTTGTGTTTCTGCAGGGGTGTGCCGCCGGCTGTTTATATTGTCAGAATCCGGATACCTGGGATTTAAAAGCCGGATTTGATATGACCGCGGAGGACGTGCTTAAAAAAGTGAAACGTTGCATGCCGTATATAAAAGCATCCGGCGGAGGCATCACGGTTTCCGGGGGAGAGCCTCTTTTGCAGATGGAGTTCCTGATAGAGTTATTCAGGCTCTGTAAAAAGAATAACATCCATACCGCCGTGGATACAAGCGCTTTTTATAATGACCATAATAGGAAGTTACTGCAGAAGCTTATTTCGCTTACAGATCTTTTTATCCTTGATATAAAGGCCGCGCGCGAGGTATTGCATAAAAAGATAACGTCGAGGCCTTTAGGTGAGGTAATCGATTTTTTGAACATCCTGGAATTAGAAAAAAAGCCTTATTGGTTAAGATATGTTCTTGTTCCCAAATTGAACGATTCGAAAAAAGATATGCAGGCGTTAAAGAAGATACTCGACGGGCAAGCCCATTGTGAAAAATTCGAATTTCTGCCTTATCATACCCTGGGTAAGCATAAATGGGAATGTATGAAACTAAAATATCCGCTTGGCGATACCGATCCGGCAAGCCCGAAAGATATAAAAAAAGCTTTAGCCGGTATCGGATAAATGCCTGAATAAGGAAAGGAAAAATAAAGATGAAGAGTGATATATTGATCGCTCGAGAGGTGAAATTAAAGCCTATTGCGGAGATCGCTGAAAAAATAGGTATTCGCGATGATGAGCTGGAGCTACATGGAAAATACAAGGCAAAGGTGGAGCTTTCTATTTTACAGCGGATAAAAGGGAATATTGACGGTAAGTATATAGATGTTACCGCTATTACGCCCACGCCGCTCGGTGAAGGCAAGACCGTTACTACGATCGGTTTGTCGCTGGGATTAGCCAGATTAGGGAAGAGGGTTTCTACTTGTATACGCCAGCCGTCGCTTGGGCCCGTGTTTGGTATAAAAGGCGGCGCCGCGGGCGGTGGGTATTCTCAAGTTGTGCCGATGGAGGATTTTAATCTGCATTTGACAGGAGACGTACACGCGGTTGGCCTGGCGCATAATCTATGCGCGGCATTTTTAGATAATTCTATCTATCATGGTAATAAATTGAATATAGACCCTTCGGCGATACTTTGGCGGAGAGTTGTGGATGTCAGCGATAGATCTTTGCGTAATATTACCATAGGCCAGGGGGCAAAGGAAGACGGTATCCCGCGCCAAACCGGCTTTGATATTACCGTAGCGTCGGAAGTCATGGCAATACTGGCCCTGGCCGGCGATCTTAAAGATCTGCGGCGGCGTTTGGGCAGGATCGTGGTTGCCTTTACCTATGACGGGAAACCGGTTACTACCGAGGATCTGAAAGTGGCCGGGGCGATGGCGGTGCTTTTAAAAGACGCGATCAAACCTACCTTGATGCAAACGACCGAACATACCCCATGTTTTGTGCATGCGGGGCCCTTTGCCAACATCGCCCATGGAAATAATTCTATCATTGCAGATAGGATCGCGCTTAAGCTGAGTGAGTATGTGGTTACGGAAAGCGGTTTTGGCGCTGATTGCGGCGCGGAGAAAGCCTTTAATATTAAATGCCGTATAGGGGGATTGGTGCCGAGCGCGGTAGTGATCGTCTGTTCTGTCCGCGCGCTAAAGATGCATAGCGGGCGTTTCAAAGTGGTGGCGGGAAAACCTTTGAGTGAAAATTTATTAAAGGAAGATATAGATGCGGTCGAAAAAGGCGCCGTAAATCTGGAAAAGCATATCGAAAATATACGGTTATTTGGGTTACCCGCAGTAGTGGCGATAAATAGATTTACTACCGATACCGATAAAGAGGTAGAGGCTGTGCGCAAAAAAGCTTTAGCGGCCGGCGCCGATGATGCGGTGGTAAGCGAAGTATGGGCAAAAGGCGGAGAAGGCGGGATGGATTTGGCTCGGGCGGTAGTGAGGGCCGCAAATAAACCCTCTCACTTCAAGTTTCTATATCCGCTGGATGGGCCTATTAAGCAAAAAATCGAAAAGATAGCAACGAGCGTTTACGGCGCGGCGAAAGTTGAATATTCACCCGAGGCAGAAAAAAAGATAGAACTTTATACTAAGCTGGGCTATGATAAATTTCCTATTTGCATGGCAAAGACACATCTGTCTCTTTCCCATGATCCGGAATTAAAAGGCGCTCCGGCAGGATTCACTATCCCGATCCGCGATATACGGGTGGCGGCAGGGGCCGGTTTTTTATATCCTCTATGCGGACAGATGCGCACAATGCCCGGACTGCCTTCGGACCCGGCAGGCGCGCATATCGATTTAGATGAGAGCGGTAATGTGGTGGGATTATTCTAAAAACGAAAAGTTTCTAATGTTAAGTAATAGTTAATAAATATTTATTTTGTTAATTAGTACTTGACACAGAACATTTCTCGTTGTACAATGTTTAGCAAGAGGCGGGAAGAGATGAAGATCGTTGGTGTGAATATAAAAAGATTGCGGGGCGACCAGGGGCTGACGTTAAGGGCCCTGGCAAATAAACTTGGGATCAGCGCCAGTTTTTTATCACAGGTTGAGAGCGGTAAAGCTTCACCGTCTTTAGCAACCTTAAAAAGCATTTCGGATGCTCTGTCGACGACTATCGGCAGTCTGATAGGCGAAGGGCAGAAACTGGAAAACGACCCCATAGTAAGATCCGGCGAAAGAAAGCATGTCCAGGAAGTGGGGAAGGGGATAAACCTGTATCTCTTGACATCACGTGATCCGAATAAGCAGATGGAGCCGTTGTTATTTAAACTCCAGGAAGGCGCGACGTCAGGAGAAAGATCGTATAAGCATTTCGGGCAGGAATTTGTTTTGGTGCTAAAGGGATCGATAGAAGTTACTCTTAACGATATGGCATATATATTAAGGAAGGGCGATAGTATATATTTTAATTCAAATGTCCCGCATGCGTTTAAAAATATGGGGAAGGAAGAAGCGGAGGCAGTATGGGTTGTGACACCACCTACTTTCTAAAAAGATTTTTTTGAACAAATTGTTAATCCAGAGTTAATATTGTTAACTATAAGATAACAAAGTGGAGGAGCACCATGAAAGAACTGCTAAAAGAAAAAGCAAAAGGCCTTAAAGCAAATCTGAACAAGTTTTACAAAAGCGTTGAAAATTTTAAACTGAATAGCGCAAATATCGGCGAATTCACCGATATCGTCGCGGCAGAAATGAAGGAATCGTCCTTTAATAAGATTACGAAGGATAAGGCCGGTAATCTGATAGGGGTTATAGAAGGATACGGTAATAAGGATGCTGTCGTCATGGTGTCGCATATTGATATGAGGACGGCGAATCAGCAAAAACTGGAAGGCTTAGACGCAAACGGCATGGAAGGATTTAAGTCCGGTATTGTTTCAAGCGTTTATGCCGGCGCTTTGATAAAGAGAACTCTTTTGCCGCTGACGGGTGATTTGATTATCTGTTGTGTGCCGAGAGTAGAATGTTGTGATTTTGGCATTCAATATCTGTTTGACGATTTTTTAAAGTCCAGGATTAAGAAGATTAAAGGTGTGATTCTCTGTGAGCCTACCGGTTTTAATATTAATCTGGGACACAAGGGCAGGATGGAATATGAGATAGTAGTTAAAGGCCGCCTGAACAGAAATTTTCTGGAAAATCGCGGTATAAACATGCTCGGTACGATGTTTCCGTTGATAAATGAGCTGGAAAAAGTTTCGAAAGAATTACCGAGTGATTTTAACTTGGGCCGTTCAGGGCTCAGGATAAAAGATGTGCGTTACAGCGGATATCAGCCGCAGGATGCGGTCAGTGAATTTCGTATAGTTGTAGATAGGGTATTTATACCGGAAGAGAGCGAAAGTTTTATTTTAAACAAAGCTAAGACTATAGCTAAGACTGTATATAAGCAGGAGCCGGATATCACGATCAATACTCTTATGGCAAAAGAGAGGGTGAAAACATATACCGGGCTTGAATCGGTATCCGAGAAAGAGTTTAAGCCGTGGTCTATGGAAAGCCATCAACCATTCGCCATGGAATCACTTAACACATTGACCGAAAACGGGTTTAAGTCCGATTTCGGCTACTGGAAGAAGATAGTTACGGAAGGCTCGTATACTTATGGACAGCTTAAAATCCCTACTATAGGGTTTGGGGCGGGGTCGGAAGATGCTGTGTCTTCGGGGCCGAATTCATTAACTGCCGACAAGACCGAGAAGGCGGGGTGTGGCCAGGCGTTAATTGTTCTAAGAAGCATAGGTATGCCGACATTCGGATGGAGCTCGGATGAAATCTAAGAAACAGGTTAATATCCTTGTGCTTAATTGCGGGAGCTCGTCCCTGAAGTATAAAATAATAAGAATGCCGGATGGGGCCGAGATCGTACGCGGGGAAGCCGAAAGAGTAGGCGCTAAAACTCGAGAGTCTTCTATTATTACGCATTTTGTTTTTGGTAAAAAAACAGTGATTGAAACGCCGCTTGCGGATCATTCCGCGGCTCTTAAAAAAGTGCTTGAGTTGATAGCCGATAACGAAAAAAAGAACAAAGATATAAGGTTTGATATTTTTGCGCACAGGTATGTTCACCCGGGTATGTCATTTAGTAAGACCGCGAAGGTTAACAAGGTTGTTTTGAGAAAATTGAAAGAGACATTGCCGCTTGCGGCTATCCATAATCCGATAATCTACAAATTAATAGAATTTTGTCACCGTTCATACGTCGGTATAGACCAGTTTGTAGTATTCGATACCGTTTTTCATAAGACGATCCCGCCGGAATTTTCTACCTACGCGCTTCCTTTAAAAGTTATGAAGAAATATCATATAAAAAAAATAGGTTTTCATGGCATATCCCACAAATACGTTATGGAGGAAGCGTGTAAATTTTTAGGTAAAGATAAATCTTTTCAGAAAATAATAAGCTGTCATTTAGGCTCGGGCGGCTCGAGTATTTGCGCGATTAGCAATGGAAAATCTGTTAATAATTCCATGGGATTTACTCCGCTCGAAGGCTTGATGATGAATACCCGTTGCGGGGATATCGATCCCGGGGCGGTTTTTTACATAATGTTCAAAGAACGTTTTTCTTCGGAAGAAACCGAAAATATCCTTAATAATAAAAGCGGCATCTTGGGTGTATTCAATAGCTCATCCGATCTTAGGGATGCTATTAAGGATATCGACAAAAGTAAACAGGCCAAAATGGCATTCAATATGTATGTACGCCGGGTAAGGACGTATGTGGCATTTTACGCCATGATCCTGAAGAAAGCGGATATTTTGATATTCACAGATTCGCTTGGCATAGGATCTCCGGTATTGCGTAAAAGTATTTGTAAGGATATGGGGTTTTTAGGGATTAACCTTGACGAAGAAAAGAACAAAGAATACGATAAAGGCATAAGTGTTATTTCGCCTGCCGATTCCGGCACAAAAGTTCTTATAATTCCCACAGACGAAGAAAATATGATCGCAAAAGAAGCATACAAGGAGCTGATAAAAAATGATTCCGGTTATTGACTATAACCTGAAAGATTTACGGATCTGGACGCCATCTCTTTTTATCAAAAACATTGAAGAAATGCAAGACGATGATGCCCTCAGAAAATGCATACTCTCCATTGCCGGTAAAAATAAAGTAAGGGCGATTGCTTTCAGGATACTCTTCGGAGGCGATTATTTCAACAAACCCCAGATTATCAATTCGAATTTTTTCCCCCAGTTCGGAAAATTGACAATTTTCTTCCCATTTTATATTCCGTCGACGCTGGACATGTTGCAGAGATTTCGCGGCGCGTTCAGGGATATCCCATTAATAGTTTTCTTCGAGACTTCATTTTTTCTGAATTTACCGGATGAGGAAAAATATTACGCCCTGCCATTCGAATACAACAAAAACAGCAAGATAAAGAAATTTGGATTTCACGGGATATTCCACGAAGCGAATGCCGGCATGGTGCCCTCGGGGAGCAGGACGATTTCTCTGGTATTTGATAAGCAGACAACCGTATGCGCCATTTATAACAAGCGGCCGCTTTCCATAAGCCTGGGTTATACTCCTCTCGAAGGCATAATGTCAGGCAGGGCTTGCGGGGATCTGGATCCCGGGATAGTTTTTTATCTTATGAATGTTCATAATTTCTCGATCTACGAGATCGATGAAATGCTAAAGAACAAAAGCGGTTTTAAAGGCCTTACAGGCTATGATATTGAGTTAAAAGATATGATCAAAATGCGCGGGAAGGATGCCAAAATTGATCTGGCATTCAACGTATATGAATCTCAGATAATGAAATATATCGGAGAGGGCGTAGCGGCCATGGGCGGGGTGGATAATATTATTATTGCGGGAAGTAATATAAATATAGTTACCCCTATAATCTATACGCTTATAAAAAAGATATCGTTTTTAGGTATCAATATCATACGATTGCCGTGGGATAAGGATAAGGAGATAAGTAATATTACGTCTGAAGAGTCAAAGATAAAAGTTTATATTAACAGGAAAAGCCTGCCCGCTATAATATTGCGTGAGAGCGAAGTTTTTATGCGAAATAAAAATTATTGACAATCCTTCAAAGACGTTATAGACTAAACAAAGTAGTTAGATATTTTTTAATATGGGCGATGAGGTCCTCTTTGCAAACATAGTTGTTTGAAGGAGGATTTTTTATTTCAGCCTATAATAAAAAATGTGACTGAAGGTATCAAATGGCAAATATAAAAGATAAAAGATCTAATATTACTCTTTCTCAGGAAATTAAGATCCTGAGAAGAATCGTTGAGATCACGAATTCCGAGCTTGACCTAAAATTAATTCTTGGAGAGATCGTTAATGTTGTTAACGATATAACCAAAGCGGATTCTGTTTTTATCTATCTATTTGATGAGAAAAAGCGGCATCTGGTTCTTATCGCTTCAAAAACTCCGCATAAAAAAGAGATAGGTAGCGTGAATCTTAAAATAGGAGAAGGCATTGCGGGCTGGGTCGCTCGCGAGAATAAGCCTGTCGCCATACAAAAAAATGCTTATCAGGATTCACGGTTTAAAAATTTTGACGCACTGCCGGAGGATAAATATGAGGCGCTTCTTTCTGTTCCTATCATTTATAAAGGAAGGCCTACGGGAGTTATTAATGTCCAACATAAAAAGCCGCACGAATATGCCGTAAATACTGTTAGCTTAATCTCGATCATAGCTAAACAGGTAGGCGGTGTTATTGAAAATGCCAGATTACATGAAGAGGATAAGAGAAAGGCCCTGCAATTCGACAGCTTAACCAAGGTAAGCAGGTCTATTACTTCACAAGGGTATTTAGGCGAGATCTTGAACCTTATCGTTGTTGTTACGGCTAAAATGCTTAATTCTAAAATCTGTTCTATCATGCTTCTTGATCAAAAAGGTGATGAGCTGGCTATTAAAGCTACCCAGAGCTTGAGCGAAGAGTATAAAAAGAAGCCAAATATAAAAGTGAATACCAGTATAAGTGGAGAGACTATAACAACCAAAAAACCCATTGTAATCTATGATGTCCGGAGTGAGAAAAAATACCATTTTAGGGATTTAGCGGTTAAAGAAAATCTTACATCGATGCTGTCGGTACCTATGGTCGTAAGAGATAAAGCGATAGGCATTATTAATGTTTATACAATAGAGCGACACTTATTCACGCAAGAGGAAATCGATATATTGCAAATGGTGGCGAATCAGGCGGCTGTGGCGGTTGAAAATACAAAACTGATGGAAGATGCGTTAAAAGCCAAAGAAGCGTTGGAAGTGCGAAAGATGGTGGAGCGGGCAAAAGGTATACTGATGAGACAGTCGAAGATAAGCGAAGATGAGGCATACAGGATAATCCATCGTAAGAGTATGGATACATGCAAGCCGATGCGTGAGATTGCCGAGGCGATTATTTTGGCTTGGGATATGAAAAAGCAGTAGAGGTAAAAATAAATTTAAAAGGAGGTTACCAAAAAGGTCCATTTTTTACTTGTAGCAGTGTAGTTTAAGATATTATGGCGCATTGATGCGTTGGTAGCAATATAGGTGGGGCACAGACGTTCCTAAAAAAGGAACGTCTTTTTTATTTTCGTAGTTTTGAGCACAAAGAAGTGCTCAGTAGAGGGCATGGTCGCCCTGTTTGCCGCCGCGGTGGCAAAAGACGGGGCGCCTCGTTTTATCGGATATGACAAAAAGGAGCGTATATGAATAGATTAAAAAGTTTTGCAATTATCAGCTTGTTGATGGCCGGTATGATTGCCGGCTCTGTCTGTGTGTATGCCGACGAGACGGGCAGTATAAAGGAAATAGTATCAGCAGAATCGTCCTCATCTGTGTCTACGCCGGAGGTCGTGTCTGCGCCGGACCAGGGACTCCTGATGACTATCCTGGATAAGGTAGGGTTAGGGAAGTACTTAAATCAGACGGGCATTAAAATCTATGGTTACGCCGAAGCCGGATATATGTACGATACGACGGCTCCGCAACCTTACGCCGGGCCGACATATTTGGCTTTTGACAGTTTAAGAAATACGCCGGTTGTAAATAAGATATCATTAAAAGCGGAAAGAACAGTTGACGCCGCTAAAAAACAATTTGACATAGGGTTTTGTTTGCAAGGTATATGGGGCTATGATGCGAAATTTATTCATTCGGCAGGTCTTGGCGATACCCAGACAGGCCGGTATCAGCTTGACCCGCTTCAGGCTTATGTGGAT
Organism: Candidatus Omnitrophota bacterium; assembly: GCA_028699255.1. Lineage (NCBI taxonomy): Bacteria > Pseudomonadati > Candidatus Omnitrophota > Candidatus Omnitrophota bacterium. The sequence continues at coordinate 18,349 of JAQVUX010000002.1, forward strand.
GTAGCGCTTCCTTATATTCCCGTGAAAATTCGCGTAGGAAAATGGTTAGAGCTCGGAGGATTTGAACAGTTTGATGCTAATCTCTATGGGGCGTTTGGCGATCCGATGCGGGCCTTCTACTCTTATAGTTATCAGTGTTTTTACGCGGAGCCTGGCACTCAAACAGGCCTTCTCGGCACATATGTAGTAAACCCTCATCTGACCTTAGATTTAGGATTTTCAGAAGGCTGGAACCACTCTTCGCGTAATCCTAACGGTTATCTGGATATAATAGGAAGAATTACCTACGCGCCAACGGATAAGACGACAATAATATTTGCGATGACAGAAGGCCCGGAATATCCTGTCGCAGTAGGGCGAGGATTGCCTGATGCGGATACTAAGGACTGGTGGACCTCCATGGATCTCGTGATAACTCACAAGCTTACCGATAAGATTAGCTTAGGTACAGGCGTGGATTTTGTAAACGCTCCGCGTATACCGGGATTAGAAAACGGTTCCAAGCAATGGGGGGGTATAACCGGATATTTGAGTTATGCAATCAATCAATATGCAACAGCGAATGGGCGTTTAGAATGGTTTAATGACTCGTCATACGGATTTGCCACCGGCGCCGGAATAGGCGCAAATTATTATGAGACTACCTTGGGAGCCGCTATAAAACCGTTCCCTAAAGATAAGATTCTGTCGAATATGTTATTCAGGCCGGAAGTAAGAATAGACTGGGCCGATGAGGCGGTTTTCGCCAAAGGCGATAGAAGCCAGGTAACATTAGCAGGAGACGTTCTATTCACTTTCTAGAATAGAAAATTCTAAGTATGGGAAAGGAGTTTGTGTATGGATACAAAAGTTGTTCTTGATACGCTGTGGGTTTTAGTTACGGGAATGCTCGTGTTTTTTATGAATCTTGGATTTGCGATGGTGGAGGCGGGTTTTGCCAGGGTGAAGAATTGCGTGAATATCTTATCAAAGAACTTTATAGTCTTCGCCATAGCCTCGATCGGATTCCTTGCCGTAGGGTATGGGCTTATGTTTGGCGATGGTAACCCGTTTATAGGTCTGAAGGGACTGTTTTTCTTAGGAGGATTGGACAATTCGCCAGCAACAGGCGAGGCTTATAAAGGAGTATATACCGCGTTAGCTTGGACAGGGGTTCCGTTATTGGCAAAATTCTTTTTCCAACTTGTTTTTGCCGGAACGGCCGCTACGATAGTATCCGGCGCCGTAGCTGAAAGAATAAAGTACATTTCCTTTATAGTGTTTTCGTTTATTCTGGTTATGCTTATATACCCGATAGTAGGACATTGGATATGGGGCGGCGGATTTTTGGCAACAATGGGAATGTTCGATTTTGCCGGTTCTACAGTAGTTCACTCAGTTGGCGGATGGGCCGCTTTAGCAGGAGTCCTGGTCTTAGGCCCCAGATTTGGAAAATATACGGATAGTGGCAAGATAAATCCGATACCAGGGCACAATATACCTATAGCAACTATCGGAACGTTTGTGTTGTGGCTTGGCTGGTTCGGCTTTAATCCCGGCTCCACTATGGCCGCCGACCCTGTTGCAATAGCCCACATATGCATTACTACTAATACGGCGGCCGCGGCGGCAATATTGAGCGCGACGCTCTTGTCGTGGATATTATCAGGTAAACCGGATCTTGGTATGACACTTAATGGTTGCCTGGCAGGACTTGTGGCGATAACAGCCTCATGCGCTTTTGTAAGTATCGGAAGTTCCGTGATAATAGGCCTGATAGCCGGTGTTTTAGTAGTCCTTGCGGTTATGGGTTTTGACAGAATTAAATTAGACGATCCCGTGGGCGCTTTATCGGTCCACCTGGTAAACGGTGTTTTCGGTACCATATGCGTAGGATTGTTCGCGCAGGATAAGCTTACAGGTACGGCCACAGGGAACGGGTTGTTCTTTGGCGGCGGAACCAAACTGCTTATGGCGCAATTGGCAGGCGTCCTGGCATGCGGAGCGTTTGTTTTCATAGCGTCTTTTATCACTTGGAAGCTTATAAAAGTTACGATCGGCCTTAGGGTGAGTTTGCAAGAAGAGATAGATGGGCTGGATATAGGTGAACATGGTAATTCCGCTTATCCGGAATTTTTGACCCGAAAACCGGCATATTCATTTTCGGGCTTGAATGAAGATAAGTCCTAAATAAAATCGGAGGGCACACAAAATGAAAAAAATAGAAGCTGTTATACGACCCGAGAAACTCGATGCAGTCCGACAAGCCCTGGAAAAGGTCGATTGTGGCGGACTCATGATCAGTGAGATCGAAGGACATGGCAAACAGAAGGGCGTTGTACAGCAGTGGCGTGGAGAAAAATACAGGATGGAGCTGCTTCCAAAAATGAAAGTCGACGTAGTAGTGAATGATAAAGATGTAGATTCAATAATTAAAACTATAATAAAAGCCGCGAAAACCGGAGAAGTGGGTGACGGGAAGATATTTATTTCGGATATACAGGATGCCGTACGTATCCGAACGGGAGAAAAAGGCGAAACGGCTGTTTAAAGGATAAATAAGGGTGTCCGCCGGTGGGGATAACATCGGCGGACACAACATAATTTATATGGTCAATGCAATATTATATTACGTAATCGGCATTATCGCGACTGTGTGGGCATCGTCTTTTTTGGGGCTTACCGCAAAGCAGTTGATGGCAATAGGCGGGTTCTCTTCTATATTTTTCGGAGCTATTTTTTTCTGGCGCCATCGTCTTGTGTTCGCATTCTTCGGAGTGGGCATGCTTTTAACATTGGGCCTACTGGACGTACCACACGTGATCGAATTTGCCGGCATCGACATTGTCCTGTTCCTGATATCAATGATGATAATCATAGGATTTCTCGAAGAGAAGCAATTTTTTGAACACCTTGTTAATAAATTGATAGCGCTTGTAGGGACTAATGGCCATCTCCTTTTTATCCTTTTGATGGTAGCATCCTTCGCTTCAGCCGCTCTTGTAGATGAGATAACCTCTATATTATTTATGAGTGCCGCAATGCTCAATCTTACTTCGCGGTTTAAACTAAACCCTATTCCATTCATCATTATGATAGTTTTCGCGACAAATGTTGGTTCGAGCGCGACCGTAATAGGCAATCCCGTAGGGGTAATAATCGCACTAAGGAGCGGACTCGGTTTTATGGAATTCCTGCGGTGGGCGGCGCCTATATCACTCGTGGTTCTGGTTGTTACCATCGGGCTTTTCTATATATATTATGCCAGACCCATTCGACAGTTCAATGAAGCTTTTAAAGCTCACAAGAAAGAAATGGCAGGCAAGGCCGTACTTCTGGAAGGCGCTCATCTTTATAAGAAAGCCTTTATCCCGGGCATCCTTTTTGCGTGCGTGATACTTGGGCTTGTCTTTCATGCCGGGATAGAGCATTTTTTTGCTCTGGAAAAGAATACGATGCTTCTCGGAAGCGCGATACTGGGCGCATGCGCCGCACTCGCACTTCATAAAAACGAGGCGCGGGGCCTGGTAGAAAAACGCATCGACTGGTGGACGCTCGCCTTCTTTTTATTTCTGTTCGCATCTGTAGGTACATTAAAATATCAGGGCATAACCGGTGTATTGGCCCATAGAATAATGGAAGTTGCAGGAAATAATGTCCCCGCTTTGGTAAGTATATTTATATGGGCATCGGGTGCGCTTACTTCCGTTATAGATAATGTGCTGGCCGTGTCGACCTTCGTTCCTATAGTTAAGGATATAGGGACTGCCGGAGTGCATTCGCCTTCGCTGTGGTGGGCGATACTGTTTGGCTCTACAATACTCGGTAATTTAACCATAATAGGCAGTACCGCCAATATGGTGGCTGTAGGCGTTATGGAACGGCGTAAGCTTGGCCAGATAAGTTTTTTAGAATGGTTAAAGGCGGGGGTCGTTGTGGCGATCCCATCTCTTATCGTTGCGCACCTACTGATCCTTGCGCAATTGAAGTGGATGGTTAAATAAAAGGAGGAAGTGGTTATGAATAAGAAAAAAACATTAAAAAAAGAGGTCAAGTTGGCAAACCCGCTTATAAACGGCTCATTTAATGAAAAGGCCGCAAGGGGTGTGTTGAAATTAATCAAAGAGAAGAACATCCAGATAATCGATCTGAAATTTAACGACCTGCCTGGCCTGTGGCAGCATTTTTCCATACCCGCGAGGGAAATGCTGAATATGGAGGATATTACGAGATCTATCTGGGTCGACGGCATCGGTTTCGACGGTTCTTCGATACGAGGTTTTCAGAAGATACAGGAATCGGACATGATACTGATACCGGATCCGGATACTGCTGTGGTCGATCCGGTATGTGAAGTGCCGACTTTAAGTATCATATGCGATATTTATGATCCGTTAACGAGAAAAGCTTATACGCGCGATCCCCGGTATATAGCTAAGAAAGCGGAAAAATATCTAAACACAACAGGCATAGCCGATACGATTTATTTTGGCCCCGAAGCCGAGTTCTTCATCTTTAATGATATCCGTTTCGACCAGACGGAGAATTCCGGATACTACTTTATAGATTCTCAAGAAGCCGATTGGAACACCGGAAGGATAGAAAATCCGAATCTTGGATATAAGATTCGTTTTAAGGAAGGTTATTTTCCTGTACCGCCGAATGATTCTATCCAGGATTTAAGAAGCAGAATGATCCTCAAGATGATAGAGTCGGGTATAAATGTGGAAGTGCACCATCATGAAGTTGCGACAGCCGGGCAGTGCGAAATAGATATGAGATTTGATAAACTGACAAAAATGGGCGACAGCCTCCTGCTGTATAAGTATATAGTAAAGAATATGGCGAAAAAAGCCGGGATGGTGGCAACCTTTATGCCGAAGCCGCTTTTTGCGGATAACGGATCCGGCATGCACTGCCATCAAAGCTTGTGGAAAGACGGAGTAAATCTGTTTTACGATAAAAAAGGTTATGCGTTATTAAGCCAGACGGCAAAGTATTATATAGGAGGGTTGCTTAAGCACGCAAACTCACTTATGGCTTTTTGCGCGCCGACGACCAATTCATACAAGCGCTTAGTCCCGGGCTATGAAGCTCCGGTAAATCTGGTCTATTCAGCAAGAAACCGGTCGGCCGCGGTTAGAATACCTATGTATTCCGATAGTCCTAAATCAAAGAGAATAGAATTCCGCCCACCCGATCCTGCCTGTAACGGATATCTGGCATTCAGCGCGATGTTGATGGCAGGTCTCGACGGTATCCAAAATAAGATAGATCCGGGGAACCCGACAGATACGGACCTGTTTGACTTAAATGAAGAAGAGCTTTCGAGAATCCCAACGGTGCCGTCATCCCTGAGGCGCGCGGTCGATGCGCTTGAGGCGGATCATGAATATCTGTTAAAAGGCGGCGTGTTTACAAAAGACGTTATCGACGTGTGGCTTGAATACAAGAGAAAGAAAGAGATAGATCCGGTCAGGATGAGACCGCATCCGTATGAGTTCTATTTATATTTCGATATATAGGAGTATGAGTAATTATGTCAGGACGGATATTGATCATAAAGCATGTTGAAATCGAAGGTGCGGGCACCATTGAGCGTTTTTTTCAAAATACTGATTGGTCGCTTGCGACACTCGATTTTACCGCCGGAGGCTTTCCTCCGGACGATCTTAATGATATCAAAGCGATAATATCTATGGGCGGCCCTATGAATGTTTATGAAGAAGCCGATTATCCTTTTTTGAGGGACGAGGATCTGTTCTTGAAAAAAGCCATCAAGAAAGAGATCCCGATTCTGGGGATATGCTTAGGTGCTCAATTACTGGCGAAGGCCTGCGGCGCGGAAGTAAGGAAGGCTCCGGAGAAAGAAATGGGTTGGCATAGGATAGAATTAACGGCTGATGGAGAAAAGGATCCGTTTTTTGCCGGATTATCCAAGGAACTCGAAGTATTTCAATGGCATGAAGATGCATTTGATATTCCGAAAAGCGCGGTGTGCCTGGCTAATTCTAAATCCTGTCATAATCAGGCGTTTAGATTTGGTAAAAATGCTTATGGCTTACAATTTCACATAGAAGTTACGCCGGCCATAATAGGATCATGGGTAAAAGAATATATAAAAGATGAAAAAGAACGTCTTGTCGCCAAGGATATGCTGATAGACGCATATGAAAAAAGAGAGGCGTTTGAAAAACAGGCTAACATGGTATATTTAAATTTCGCAAAGATCATGGCGGGTTTTACTAAATAGTTTTCCGCGCAATTCCAGGTCGTACCAGAAATGTCCGCCCTCCCCTACGAGGCGGACATTTCGTATCAATTTAGCTAATCGCCACAGAGCTCCCCGCCACCGTTAGAGTGAGGAATGGGTTCAATAGTTATAATTTGCTTGTTTATCGCCGCAAAGCCATTATAATATATTTTATACCAAGGAGAGAAGAAATGGCGGAAATAGAAAAGCATTCACATAAGATCGCAAAAAAGATAAGGTTCAGGATACCGGATGTCCCCGGAGCGCTTGGCGCCCTCGCGCTTGGACTTGGCACGGAAGAGGTTACTTTAGGCGACATAGCCCGGGTGCATCTTACCTCTAATTATGTAGTGAGGGATATTACCGCGTTTTTTGATGACGAGGAACATTTTCTTAAAGCAATGACTGCCGTCAAAAAACTCAAAGGTTATAAGATGCTGGGTGTGCAGAATGAGGTTTTAAATTTACACAAAGGCGGAAAGATAGAGATAAAGCCCCGCGTGAAGTTCGAGACCCTAAATGATCTGCGCATGATATATACTCCCGGCGTTGCGCAGGTATGTAATTATATAGTTGCGCATCCTGACGAGGCGAAAAAATATACATCCATAGGCAATACCGTATGTATCGCGACGAATGGCTCGGCAGTACTGGGGCTTGGGGATATCGGTGTTCTGGCCGCGATGCCTGTAATGGAAGGCAAGTCGATCATACTTAATAAGATGGGTGGCGTGAGCTGTATCCCGCTGTTATTGGAAAGCGCCGATGCAGATGTAATAGTTAATACGCTCTCCTGTGTCGCGGAAACATTCGGCGCTATCATGATAGAGGATGTTAAGGCGCCTCTTTGTTTTGAGATAGAGCAAAGGTTGCAGAAGAAAGTCAGGATACCGGTATTCCATGACGATCAGCATGGCACCGCCACCGTTATATTGGCCTCATTGATCAAGGCGCTTAGAATCACCAAGAAGAGGAAAGAGAAAGTAAATATCGTGATAAACGGCGCTGGCGCGGCCGGCATTGCCACGGCGAAGCTTCTTTTGGAATATGGTTTTAAGAACATAGTGCTGTGCGACAGGGCCGGAGCTATATATAAAGGCAGAACGAACGACATGAACGGATTTAAAAAAGAGATTGCCCTCATCACTAACAAGCGCAGGGAAAAAGGCGCTCTGAAGGATGTATTTAAAGGTAAAGATGTTTTTATAGGCCTATCGGCACCCGGGCTCGTTACAAAAGAAATGGTAAAAACCATGAATAAACGGCCGGTCATTTTCGCAATGGCTAATCCTGTGCCGGAAATATGGCCGAAAGACGCCGAAGAAGCGGGGGCCGCTATCGCGATGGATGGCCGGACGGTAAACAATGCGCTTGTGTTCCCTGGAATCATGCGCGGTACGCTCGACTCGCGTGCTCGCGAAGTAACCAGTTGCATGAAATTTGCCGCCGCCGAAACGGTCGCGTCATTAGCCGGCAAAAATGAAGTTGTTCCGAATTTCATGAATACCGCCGTGCATAAAAGCGTGGCAAAAGCCGTATTCTTCGCCGCGTCGCGGGGAAAATAAATATTGACAAGCGGGCGTAAAAGGTTTAAATTATACGAAAAGATAAGTATGAGACAAAGACGTCCATATAGTATTTGTGGACGTCTTTTTTATTTTTGAATGCCTAAAAAATGTGCAATCGGGAAATATCATATGAAGATACTCGAGAAGGAAGTTTTGGTAGATAGCCAGGGGGTGAGAATAGTGAAGATCACTATTCGGTCTCCGGATATCGCGGCGAAAGCAAAGGCAGGACAATTTGTCGTTCTGATGGTGAAGGAAGAGGGCGAGAGAATACCTCTGACTGTCGTGAAAGCAGATGCGGCAAAGGGTACCATCGTGCTTATCGCTCAGGAGGCAGGGCTTACTACGAAGCTATTAGGTAAGGCTGTCCCGGGAGATTCGCTCTATTCCCTTGTAGGCCCATTAGGCCATCCGACAGAAATAAAGAAATACGGTAAAGTTATTCTTGTAGGCGGCGGCGTTGGGATAGCGGAGATACTGCCTGTTGCCAGAGCTATGAAGAACGCAGGTAATCACGTGACCGTTATTATCGGTTCGCGCGCCAAAGAGCTTTTGATACTCGAGCGCGACCTGAAAGAATCTTCGGACGAGTTTATTGTCATGACCGACGATGGTTCATATGGCCGTAAGGGATTTGTTACCGAAGCGCTCAAAGAACTTCTCGAAAAATCAAAATACGATCTCGTTTACGCGGTAGGCCCGATACCCATGATGAGAGCGGTTTCCATGGTGACGAAAGCTTCGGGCGTTCTTACTCTGGTATCGCTCAATGCGGTAATGGTCGACGGTACCGGGATGTGCGGTTGTTGCAGGGTCACTGTCGGCAAAGAGGTGAAGTTCAGCTGTGTCGACGGCCCGGAGTTTGACGCAAGCCAGGTCGATTGGCAGGAACTTTTAAGCCGTAATAATATTTATTCCGAAAAAGAAAAACATATCTGTCGTCTTCATGGGGCGGGTTAATTCATATGAAAAAAGAACCGGTTAAAGTAAGAGAAAAGAGCAGTGCGGTCAGGGCCAAGAGCTTCGAAGAAGTTGTGGAAGGTTTTTCGGAGGCGGAAGCCCTGCAGGAAGCCTCGCGTTGCATCCAGTGCAAGGATCCGAAATGCACCACCGGATGTCCGGTCGGGATCGATATCAGGACATTTATCAGGCAGGTAACGGAGAAAGATTACGACGGCGCGTATTTTACCATACGCCAGAAAAATAATTTCCCATCCATTTGTGGCAGGGTATGTCCCGCAGAATACCAGTGCCGCAAGGCATGCGTATTTACGAAGAAGGCGGCCCCTTACGCTTCCCGCGAAGCGATCGGTATTCATTTTATCGAGCGCTTCGTCGGTGATCACGGGGCTCGCAAAGGTCTGCAGGTAAAGGCTGACGGTGAAGGAAAGCACGCCCAGAAGAAAGTGGCCGTTGTCGGATCGGGTCCGGCGGGTTTGTGTTGCGCCGGAGAATTATCCAGACGTGGCATCAAAGTCGTGGTCTTCGAGGGGTTGCATAAAACCGGCGGGGTATTGCGCTATGGCATACCTCCTTTCAGGTTGCCGAGGAATGTCCTCGATTTCGAGATAGACTCCCTTAAAAAACTCGGAGTTGAAATAAGGACCAATACCGTCATAGGCAAGGTAAAGACGATCGACGAGCTTTTTGCCGAAGGATTTTCCGCCATATTCCTCGGTCTGGGCGCAGGGATTCCTTCTTTCCTGGGTATTCCAGGAGAGAACCTTTGTAATATTTATTCCGCGAATGAATTTTTAACCAGAGTAAATCTGATGTCCGCACATGAATTTCCCAAAAGCCACACCCCTATTAATATAGGTAAGCATATAGTCGTTATAGGCGGGGGGAATACCGCGATGGATGCGGCGCGTATCGCCATAAGGTTACAGCATATGAACGGGATAACCCCCGATACGACAGTTTTGTACCGGCGCACGGAAGTGGAGATGCCCGCTCGTCGGCTCGAGATAGAACATGCCAAAGAAGAGGGCGTTAAATTCGAGCTTTTGGTCAAGCCGGAAGAGTTCGTAGGTGATGACAAGAAGTTCGTCAGGAATCTGCGCGCTTCACGTTGTGAATTGGGAGAGCCCGACAGCAGTGGAAGACGCAAGCCGACGGTTATTCCGGGTAGTTCTTTTGAGATAGACTGCGATCAGGCAGTAATAGCTATAGGGTTGGGTGCCAACAAGATACTCACCGGCGTTACTCCACAACTGACCACGGATAAATACGGTGATGTGGTGGTGGATGGCAAGACGATGGAGACTTCCATTAAAGGGGTTTTCGCGGGTGGAGATATCGTAGGAGGTGAAGGGACGGTTATAGAAGCGATGGGGATGGCCAAAAAGGCGGCCGCCGCCATCATTGATTATCTGGACAAGGCAAAAAAATAACAAGGAGAAGAAGATGAAGAGTTATATGGAAGAGATAATGGATAAGGTTAAAAGCAAAAATCCAGGGGAGCCGGAGTTTCATCAGGCGGTCGGGGAAGTCGTAGAAACCTTAGTCCCGTTCCTTGAAAAGAATAAAAAGTACAAAGATGCTAAAATCATCGAAAGAATGATCGAGCCGGAGAGGCTGATCATGTTCCGCGTGCCGTGGCTTAACGATAAAGAGGAGATCCAGATCAATCGCGGTTATCGTATCGAGATGAATAGCGCCATAGGGCCTTACAAAGGCGGCATACGGTTCCATCCCAGCGTAAACTTAAGCATTCTTAAGTTCCTTGCTTTCGAGCAGGTGCTGAAGAATAGCTTGACCACGCTTCCTATGGGCGGCGCGAAGGGCGGCTCCGATTTTGATCCAAAAGGAAAGTCCGATAACGAAGTGATGAAGTTCTGCCAGGCGTTCATGAGTGAACTCTTCAGGCATATCGGGCCCGATACGGATGTTCCTGCCGGCGATATAGGAGTGGGCGGCCGCGAGATCGGATACATGTTCGGCCAATACAAGAAGCTGACGAATGAATTTACCGGCGTTCTTACCGGCAAGGGGTTAGCGTGGGGCGGCAGTCTTATACGCCCGGAAGCCACCGGGTACGGATGTGTCTATTTTGTCGAAGAGATGTTGAAGGCAAAAGGGGATTCTCTCAAAGGCAAAGTCTGCGCGGTATCAGGATCGGGTAACGTTGCCCAATATACGGTTGAGAAATTGCTTCAGTTGGGCGCGAAGGTCGTGACCCTTTCCGACTCGGACGGGTTCATCTACGACGAGGGCGGTATCGATCATAAGGAATTGAAATGCATCCTGGATCTGAAGAATGTCCGTCGCGGCCGTATCAAAGAATGCGCCAAGGAGTTCAAGTGCGAATATTTCGACAAGAAGAGGCCATGGCAGGTAAAGTGCGACGTGGCTTTCCCTTCGGCGACCCAGAATGAGATCTCCGGCGAAGACGCCAGGATGCTCGTGAAGAACGGTTGCATAGCGGTAGGCGAAGGCGCCAATATGCCGACTACTCCCGAGGGAGTGGCTGTGTTCCAGAAAGCCAAGATACTGTTTGCGCCCGGGAAAGCGGCTAACGCCGGCGGCGTGGCTACGTCCGGACTTGAGATGAGCCAGAATAGCATGAGGTTGTCATGGACGCGCGAAGAAGTCGACAGGCGGCTTCACGACATCATGATAGCTATTCACGAAAATTGTGTTCGTTATGGCAAAGACGGTAAGTACACCGATTATGTAAAGGGTGCGAACATCGCCGGGTTTGTGAAGGTAGCAGATGCCATGATAGCGCAGGGGCTGGTCTAAAACATAAGCCTCTTTTGCCGGTAGTAAACAAAAATCCTATGACTTCGTTCATTAAGCCATAGGATTTTTGTTTCTAATGCGCAGGCGTGTTTCTTTCCAATAAAGCCGCCCGTTAATATATTTGCAAAATTCAATAATGAATGGTATATTTATAATATGAATAAATGTTCAATTATTGAAAAATACAACCGGAAGGATACGGCAATGGCTACTATCGATAGGAAGGAAAGAGATAAGCAACTACGGAAGACGGATATCTTAAAGGCGGCGGAATCTGTATTCGCGTCCAAAGGGTATCACGACGCGACTATACAGGATATCGCCAAAGTGGCCCAGTACGGGACCGGAACAGTTTATCTGTATTTCAAGGATAAGAACGCGCTATATTTTTCTCTCCTGGAGGAAAAAATAAAGAGTTTGGCGAAAACGGTGCAGGAAAAGATAAAGGATATTAAGGATGCCAGAAAGAAGCTGGAGGTTTTTATACAGGAGAGCCTCATCTTTTTCGAACAGAACCAGAGTTTCTTCCGTATATATATGCTTGAAAAAAGTTCCCTCCAGCTGATAGTGGGGAAGGAGGCTTCCGAATCCTTCGCGTCGATAGAATATCTTACGGATTACGTTGAGGATATCATCAGGTTGGCGCAAAAGCAGGAAGTCATAAGAAAAGATTGCAACGCCTCGGAAGTCGCGGATGTATTGACGTCGATCATGGGTTCTATGATTATAAATTGGACGAAAACGAAATCGGGTAACGCGGGCAATCTAATCGACAAGGCCGGTTTTATTTTTAACATGTTCTTAAACGGTGTCGGCAAAAAATAATGTTGACAGGTAGTAAAAATGAATGGTACCATTTATATATGAATTATAATTCAAAAAACGATTTAACATTCAAGAAAAAGGCATATTTATGATTTCCAGGAAAATGATCCTATCGGTTCTGATTGTGCTGATTAGCTACTCTCCGTTTTGCGCTTACGGCGCGGAATCTTTTGGAAGTCTCAAAGAAAAGAGCGATAGGCTACTTACGATACCGGAGGGCATCTCCATAGTACTTAAAGACAGCCGGCTCGTAAAGATCGAAATAGCCGGCAAAGATATGTCTTTTGATGATACTCTTATAGCGCTATCTCCGCTACTACCCCATTTGAGCGCCAGTATTTCCAAGACGTATAATAAGTATACACCGGAAATGATGTTCGGAGCGGTAGCGGTGCCTATGGGCGATCGGAATCCGTTCTCCGGCGGCATCGATGTATATCAGACTCTATTCGATTTCGGCAAAAGCATTTCGAACTATAAAGCATCTACGGAAATGCTAAACGCTCGCAAGGCGAGCGTGGAAAGCGTGAAGAGGACAATAACGCTCGAGTTCATAGTTTCTTACTTCGATTTATTAGAGACGGAAAAAATGATCGCGGTGGCCGGCAAAGAAGTCGATAGCCTTACCTCTTACCTTAATGATATGGAGCACCTCTACACGCAGGGCGTTATTGTAGAGAATGACCTTTTGCCGGCGAAGGTGAAGCTTGCCGATGCCAAACAAAAACTCATAGCTTCCGGCAACAGGCGGGAGGTGGTCGCCTCCGCTATCAATACGATGCTCACCATGCCGCTTACAGAAGGCATAATCACTCAGGATGTTACGGGGGAGGTGCCGGCACTTCCCGAATTAAGTGATGCCTGGGTCTGCGCGGAAGCTAAAAGGCCGGAGATATTATTCTTTAATAAACAGATCAAGTCTTCCGCTTTAAGGGAACAGGCCAAGACGGTTCAGAACCTTCCTACCGTTTTTGTCGACGGCGGTTACGCTTATACGCAGAATCAATACATGGTTCACGAAGATAACGCGTACGTCAAGTTAGGCGCGAAGATGGATCTGTATGATGGCGGCCTGACCGGCGCGGAGATCATGAAAGAGCGCAACATGAACAAGCAACTTCACGAGCAGAAGAGTAAAATAGTCGAAGATATTCGATATGAGGTCAAACGTAGTTTTCTCGGATTAAAAGATGCTATTGAGAAAATGGAGGTTGCCAAGGGCGCTTTACAGCAGGCCGAAGAGAACCTGCGTTTTTACCGTGTCAAATACAATAACGGCGCCGCGACTTCGACGGATGTTCTCGAGGCTATCAATCTTCAGACCAAAGCCGAGACCAACTATTACAGCGCGGATTATGAGTTAAAACGCTGTTACGCGAAACTGGTATATTCTACAGGGAACGATTTGATGTCGATTTACAATAAAACGGAGAAATAGCCATGGCACATAAAAAGAGCAGGAAGATATTTTTTATTATAGCAGTAACGCTGATCGGCGGCATATTTCTCGCGCGCTATGTCATGGGTAATTTCGGTTATGTCAGTACAGATGACGCTTATGTCGAAGGCAGGATCCACAGCATAGCATCGAAGATCCCCGGTACAGTCAAGTTAGTTAATGTTACAGATAATCAGATCGTCAGCGAAGGCGATGTTCTTATCGAGATCGACCCGGTAGATTACGAGCTCAAAGTTGCCGAGGCGTCGGCTAACCTTGATATGCGAAAGGCCGCTCTCGAAGACGCTCAGTGCGACAAAGTACGCGCGGAGGCGCTTTATAACGAAAAGGTATTCCCGAAAGAGCGCTATGAGAACGCGCTTACCGCGTTTAGCCTGGCGAAAGCCCAGACAGATTCCGCCGAGGCACAGATGAAGATCGCTCAGAAAAATATGGATTATACCAAGATATGCGCTCCGTCGGGCGGCTATATAACCAAAAAATCGGTAGAGGTGGGTAACCAGATACAGTCCGCGCAACCTCTGCTGGCGGTTGTTCCCAGAGATATGTGGGTAGTGGCGAATTTCAAAGAGACGGAATTGGCTCACATGCGCCCTGGACAGGACGTCGAGATACGGGTAGACGCTTATCCGGGTCATGTGCTGAAGGGGCATGTAGATAGTGTCCAGCGCGGCACCGGGGCCAAATTCAGCATGTTCCCTCCCGAGAACGCCGCGGGCAATTTTGTTAAAGTCGTCCAACGCATCCCGGTGAAGATAGTCTTCGATAAAGAACAGGATGAAAAACATCCTTTAAGCATAGGCATGTCCGTCGTTCCAAAAGTCAAGGTGCGTTGATGCAAAAAGAGGTAGTCCTCGGCAATGTCGAGGCCCACTGGCGCCCTTCGCATAATCCATGGCTGATCTGCGCCGCGGTTATGTTGGCGACCATCATCGAGGTTTTGGATACTACTATCACCAACGTTGCTATGCCGAACATCGCCGGCAACCTGGGGGTAACTACGCATGAAGCCACATGGGTGTTAACAAGCTACCTTGTGGCGAATGCGATAATTTTGCCGGCGGCCGCCTGGTTGGGCGGATTTTTCGGGAGGAAACGGCTACTTATAAGCTGTATTATTTTATTTACCGTAGCGTCTTTATTATGCGGTTTTGCCAATAGCCTGGGTTTTTTGCTTTTTGCCAGGGTTTTTCAAGGATTGGGCGGCGGCGCGTTGATGCCGATATCGCAAGCGGTATTGCTCGAGACTTTTCCCAAGGAGAAGCACGGTATCGCGATGGCGGTCTTCGCGGTTGGCGTTATCGTCGCGCCCATAGTGGGCCCGATCATAGGAGGGTGGCTTACCGATAATTATTCCTGGCGTTGGGTATTTTTTATCAATCTGCCTATAGGGATAATAGCTGTCATGATGGCCAAGACATTTATAGAGGATCCGCCGTATATTAAGAAGGAGAAGACGATGATCGATTACGTCGGTTTCTCTTTCATGGCGATAGGATTAGGCGCTTTGCAGATCGTGCTGGATAAAGGGCAGGAGGTTGATTGGTTCCAATCGCCCTGGCTTTGCAAGATGTCGGTGCTTACCTGTATCGCCCTTATAGTATTTGTTTTTTGGGAATTGCGGGTAAAGCATCCCGTAGTTAATTTTCAAATATTAAAAGACAGGAATTTTTCCGGAGGATTGATAGCGGCTACGTTTATAGGCGCCTCCATGTACGGCATCATGACTTTAATGCCGCTATTTTATCAAACGCTTCTCGGTTATTCCGCTTATTTAGGCGGGCTGGCGTCTGCCGTTCTCGGAATAGGGGCGTTCGTTTCAGCCATAGCTGTCGGGATATTGAGCAGACGTTTCGACGGACGGATATTTTTTGTGCTGGGTATGTCAATCCTGGGTGTAGCCTGTTTTTATATGGCCGGCATTAATCTGCAGATCGGTATTTTCAGCATGTTAGTGCCTACCATCGCTATCGGTTTCGGGATAAGCACAGCCTTTGTTCCGCTGTCGGTGCTTGCCGTCGGGAATCTCGCGAACAAGGATATGGGGAACGGCTCGGGCCTTTTTAATCTCATGAGGAATATAGGAGGAAGCATAGGCATAGCGATGACCACAACGATGCTTTCGCGTATGTCGCAGGTGCATCAGACATTTCTCGTAGGACACCTTACGCCGTATGATGCCGTGTATCGGCAGACATCTCAGGCTATGGGTCGCGGAATGGGCGATGGCTTGATCTATCAAAACTTATTGCGTCAATCCGCGCTTCTTGCGTATATAGATAGTTTCTATTCGTTTGGCGCGATGGCTATTCTGTGCGCATTTACGGTGTTCCTCTTCCGTAAGGTTAAAAATACGGGAATGATCGCGGCGCATTAAGTTTATACATGAAGAGGTAAACATGGCGAGCAAAAAGACATGGATAATCTGGATATCGATAATATTATTTTATGCAATATCCGCCGCCATCGCGTTTTTAGTTCAAAAAAAATAAGGAGCAGTGCATGAAGATAAGGGAATTAGCAAAGATGATAGGTGGTGCGGTTGAAGGTGACGGCAATATCGATATAAACGGAGTAAGCGGCGTAGAGACCGCAAAATCCGGAGATATGGCGTTTGCGCTTAACGAAGAAAGGCTGTCGGGCGCCGAAAAAAGTAACGTCTCCTGCGTATTGACAAATAAAACCATAAGAAAATCCACAAAAACTCTTATACGGGTAACGAACCCAAAACTATCCTTTCTTATAAGCAGTAATATATTGAATGTGCCGCCGGTCAGGGAGTCGTTCATACATCCGACAGCCGTTGTTTCCGATAAAGCTCATCTCGGAAAAGGGGTGTGGATCGGTTCGGGCGTATCGATAGAAGAAGGCGTGATAATCGGAGATCATGTAATTATAGAGTCCAATTCCGTAATAAAGAAAAATTGCGAAATGGGTTCGTTTTGCCATATTCACCCTAATGTAACGCTGTATGAAAATACTATATTACAGAAAAATGTTATCCTGCATAGCGGTGTGGTGGCAGGGTCGGACGGATTTGGATATGTAAAAGATAATGGCAGCGTATATAAGTTCCCTCAGCTTGGAAAAGTAATTATCAGAGACAACGTCGAAATAGGCGCGAATACTACCATAGATAAGGGGTCTTTGAGCGATACGATAATAGATGAGGGCACAAAAATAGATAATCTTTGCCAGATCGCTCACAACGTGAAGATCGGGAAAAATATGCTGATGGCCGCGCAATGCGGCATTTCCGGGAGCACTACCGTCGGGAACAACGTAACGATAGGCGGACAGGCGGGGATCGCGGATAATGTTACGATCGGCAATGACGTAATTATAGGCGCTAAAAGCGCGGTTATCGGCAATGTAAAAAGCGGCGCTATCGTTTGGGGTATCCCGGCCAGGCCGATCGCCCAGACAAAGCGTCAAATGGCAGTTCTTTCGTGGATAACCAAAAACTTTAAAAAAATAAGCAGATCATAAAAAATTGGAGCGTGTTAAAACGCAACACGCCCCAATAACATACATCTATAGCTATAACCCTATTTAACGCCCGCTATCCTTGCGCTTAGAGAAACAATCCTTGCAATATACCGGACGATCTTCTCTGGGCTTAAATGGCACTTCACATTCTTTCTTACACTCAGCGCATACCGCTTTGTGCATCTCTCTTGGACCTGAACCGAAACTGCCGCCTCCCTGATAACCCATACAGCCTCCTTTTTGCAGTAGTATACCTTTAAATGTGATAAAACACAATACAATTAAAAAAAATATTAAAATATCTTGATTTTTAGGTAAAAAAATGTTATAAATAAAAAACAACATTGTGATAGTTCCGGGTTTAAAGGTGGGTCTGGATTCGCAATAACGAGAAACCTTTGTTGACGCGATATTATTATCGGCCAATGGAGGTTTTATTTTTATGATAGATTTTTTACCAAAACAACTTTTTCTGTTCGATCCTCTCGCTGTATTTTTCCTCGCAGTCATCGCTCTGGTGTGCGTTCCTTCGGCGATATTCTCAATCGGTTATATGCGCGAAGATTCACTAAGAAAGAGGGCTGTCTCCTGGGCGCTTCTGTCCGTATTTGTCCTGTCGATGTGTTTTGTAGCGACAGCGGGGAACCTCTTCTCCTTCCTTATATTCTGGGAACTGATGTCGCTGGCGTCCTATTTTCTCGTTGTATCCGATTTTCGGCACGAAAAGTCTGTGCGCGCCGGAACGATATACCTTATCATGACTCACGCGGGCACCGCTTGCCTTATGGCCGCGTTCTTCATCCTGTATAACCACGCGGGATCTTTTGATTATAACGCGGTCAAGGAAGCCGCGTTATTGCTTGCGCCGCAGGAACGCAATATAATATTTCTGCTGTTATTTACCGGTTTTGCCGTAAAAGCGGGCGTGGTGCCATTTCATATATGGCTACCTTACGCGCATCCTCAGGCCCCGAGCCATGTTTCGAGCATCATGTCGGGCGTTATGATAAAGATAGCGGTATATGGCATGATCAGGTTTTTTGTAACGCTCCTTGGGCCAGCTCCCGCCTGGTGGGGCGCCGTCATCCTCGCGTTTGGAATAATCTCATGCCTTGCCGGCGTGATCTATGCCCTCATGGACCAGGACCTTAAAAGGTTGCTTGCGTACAGTAGCGTAGAGAATGTCGGTATAATACTTCTATGCGTTGGCACCGCGATATTCTTTAACTCCCTCGGCGTAAATGCGGTTGCGGCACTTGCCATGTGCGCAGGGTTATATCATCTGGTCAATCACGCGTTATTCAAAGGCCTGCTTTTCTTATGCTCGGGGAGTATATTCAAGGCGACTCATCTGCGTGACATGGAGAAGATGGGCGGCCTCATAAAGACCATGCCTCTTACGGCGATATTTTTTCTTATAGGCGCGATGGGTATCTCCGCACTGCCGCCTTTAAACGGCTTCGTCGGCGAATGGCTTGCATTCCAGGCGTTTTTTGCAGGAGTTTTACAATCGCAGGGCGCGGTTAAGCTGGCCATGGTATTGGCCGGCGCGGCGCTGGCCTTGACCAGCGGACTTGCGGCGGCATGTTTTGTCAAAGCGTTTGGTATAACTTTTCTCGCCCTGCCGCGCAGTCCGCGCGCCGAAGGCGCAAGGGAGGCGGGATTTGCGATGAAGGCGGGGATGGCGCTTCTGGCCGTGCCGGTAGCGCTCTTTGGTATCGGCGCCGGATTTATAGCCCCCGTTATTTTAAAGATCTCCGGCGCGGTGCTCGGTATCGAAAGTATTCAGCCGCCGTTTTACATGGTCTGCGTACTGCCGCCCGTTATCGCTGTTGCGCTTGCTTTTATCGGGATAGCGGTTTTCTTATGGTTCAAGTTCGGCCTGCGCCGCGCGCAGGTCAGTTGCAACACATGGGATTGCGGATATTACTCCATAGACAGCCGCAATGAATACACCTCGACCGCTTTTTCGAAACCTTTCAGGATCGCGTTCAGCTTTTTCCTTTTGCCGTACCGTAAAAGCGAAAAGATAAGAGATTCTTTTTATCATGTGCGTACGTTTACATATCAGACGCACACTACCAAGGTATTCAAACACTATTTTTATGAGCCGGCGGTGAATCTGATATACTCGGCCGCGTTCAAAATGCGGAAGCTTCAACCCGGCAGTATTCATTTGTATATCCTGTACGTTTTTATTACTCTGGCGGGCCTTTTGGCCTTTATGGGAATGTTTTAAATCATGACAATATTATATAACGTTATCATTATCGGGATGGAAACGGTTTTACTGGCGGCTCTCGCGCCGCTTTTAAGCGGTTTCATACGGAAGTTAAAGAATAATTTCCGCATGAGAAAAGGGCAGGGCATATTTTGGCCATATTATAATTTACGAAAATTGTTTTCGAAGAACGAGGTCATTTCGAAAAACGTTTCGTGGATATTTTATACTGCGCCGGTAGTCGTATTCGCAACGAGCGCGCTGGCGCTATATTTGATATTGTTTGCCCGGATATGTCCTCCTGCGAATAGCGGGGTGGCGGTTATCATAGCGGCTTTTTTTATCTTAAGCCTGGGGCGATTCTTTTTGGCGCTCTCCGGGCTCGACACCGCCTCGGCTTTCGGCGGGATGGGGTCTTCCAGAGAAATGTTCGTCTCGAGCTTTGCCGAGCCGACGATATTTGTCGCGGTATTCGCGTTATGCATGGGCACCGGCACCACGTTCAAGGTATCAGGCATACTCGCGGGGTGCGCGCTTTTGATGGCGGCGATCGCCGAGACATCGCGTATTCCCGTCGATAACCAGGAGACGCATCTCGAGCTTACGATGGTGCACGAAGCGATGGTGCTTGAACATTCGGGGAGGAGCCTGGCGCTCATAGAGCTGGCAAGCCATGTAAAACAGATGCTATTTTTCGTACTTATCGCCGGGTGTTTTTTCATGCCCGTAGAAGCAGGGCGCTGGGGCTGGGCGCTATTCCCGATAAAGATCGCCGCCATAGGTCTTGTCATGGCGGTTATCGAGGTATCGGTGGCAAAGATGCGGTTATTCAGGGTTGTAGATTTTTTAAGCTTCGCTTTTTTTGTAGCGCTCGTCGCGACGATTACAGCGAGTTTGGGGTTGTAAAATTATGATGATAAACTTTCTTTTAAGCGGCTTCCTTGTGGTTACGTTTCTTCTGGTCATTGCCAAAAGAGTGACCGCTCTCATACGGGCATTCATGGCTCAGGCGATATTCTTGTTTCTTTATACTTTATATATGGGCTTTAGCCAGTTGCATATGGAATTATTTATCGTCTGCGGGCTGATCCTCGTATTAAAAGTCATAGCCATACCATTCATGCTGAAACGTATCGTGCGCCGTATTAATGTAGAAGAGGACTTGGGGCTTCTCATAAATCCGCAGGTTTCCATGGTGATAGCGCTCGTTTTTACATATCTTTCATATATTTTCGCGCGCCACACCATGGCGCTTACCGACTTCGCTCATTCGGCGGCTTTCATAGTTTCGCTTACTACGGTGTGCGTCGGATTCTTTCTTATGGTTAGCAGGATGAAGGCGCTAAGCCAGGTCATCGGGCTTCTTGTAATGGAAAACGGCATATTCCTGGCGGCGGGCGCTATAGCAGGCGGCATGCCGTTCTTCGTCGAGATAGCGCTCTTCTTCGACGTATTTGTCTTCATTATAATATTGGAAGTTTTCGTATATAAGGTAAACAGGCTTTTTACGCATATCGACACATCAAAGATGAAGTCGCTTAAAGGTTAATTTATGCTTATCGCAACGATAATATTTATACCGATCCTCCTGACGATCCTTTCATCCTTTATCAAGAAAGTGAAAATACTCGGCATGGTGAATGCGTTCGGCTATCTGGCGCTTCTGGCCGCATTTGTATTCTTCATGAAGGACTTTTTAGCAAAGGGAAGCTCCGCGGTAAGTTTGTGGGGATGGATATATGTCGATTCGCTCAGTGTCTTCTTTTTATTCACTACCGCCGTTGTTAGTTTCGCCGCAAGCGTATATTCGATAGGATACATCCGTCAGGAAGTGGAAAACTCGGAGATATCTGTCCGTAAGGCGTCCGGGTATTTTCAGTTATTCAATCTTTTCTCATTCACGATGCTCATGGTTCCCGTCCTGAACAATCTGGCGTTGATCTGGATCGCGATAGAGATGACGACGCTCATCTCGGCGTTCCTCGTCGGTTTTCACAATGTGAAAGAATCGATAGAGGCCGCCTGGAAATATATCGTTATATGTTCGGTAGGAATAGCGTTCGCGCTTTTAGGGATAATATTTTTCTACTACACATCTTCTAAAGATGCGGGCGTCAAGAGCCTGGAATGGGCGAGCATGCTTTCGGGGTCGGGGGCGTTCGACCCTAAGATCGTGAAGCTTGCGCTTATCTTTATCCTCGTCGGGTTCGGCACCAAGGCGGGACTCGCGCCGATGCACAACTGGCTTCCCGACGCTCATAGCCAGGCCCTTTCGCCGGTGAGCGGGTTACTCTCGGGTGTGCTGATAAAAATATCCTTGTACGCAATGCTCCGTTTTGTGATGCTGGCGAATCTTTCCGTCGGATACGCGTTCAGCGCGAAGATATTCGTATTCTTCGGTATCGTTTCTATCGTGATAGCGGGCGCTTTTATACTTGTGCAAAAGGATTTGAAAAGACTGCTTGCGTATTCGACCGTTGAAAATATAGGGCTGGTGTCTCTGGCTCTCGGTCTTGGCCCATGTGGCGGCATATTCGCAGGCCTTCTCCAGGCATTTAATCACGCGGTTACCAAAGCGCTCATGTTCTTCTGCGCCGGAGAGGCGGTGCGCGCATACCATGGCAATAGCATGAGCCGGATGCAGGGGATGATCAAGGTCGCGCCTTTTGCCGGGACGGCGATGTTCTTGGGTCTGTTCGCGTTGGTCGGCATGCCGCCTTTTTCCATATTTGTAAGCAAATTGATGATCCTGATATCTGTTTTTAACGGAAAACATTATCTTCTGGCCGCGATTATACTCGCTTTTATCGCCATGGCATTCGCGGGACTTCTGCATCATATAAGTAAAGTTGTTTTGGGGAACAAGCCCAATGCGGCGCAGGTCCGGAAAGAGCCGCTTAGCGCCAAGATAGCGCTGGTGTTTTTAGGTATCTTTATATTATGGTTCGGGTTGAATATTCCGAAGCCGTTTTTTGACCTGCTCGTAAGTTGCGAGCGTCTGATATTAGGAACGTAAGATGAATACCCAAGATTATATAAAGAACATTCTGGATTCCGCGAATATCAAGACGTCCGGGTTTGATATGTTGCGCCGGGACGAGTTGTATCTTACCGTTTCCGCCGCGGATTTTGCCGGAACATGCAGTCTCATGCATAAGAAGCTCGATTCTCCGGTGATGACATTTTTTGCCGAGGACCTGCGCGAGGCTTCGGGCGTCTTCGCGCTTTATTGCGGTTTCTTAAGCCTGCAGACGCGTTCCTGGATATTCGTCCGGCAGAATATCGCGCAGGATGATCCGGCGTTCGATTCGCTTGCGAAGAATATTTATTCCGCCAGCCTGTTTGAGCGCGAGATAAAAGAGATGTTCGGGATAATGCCATCGGGCAACCCCGACTTAAGAAGGCTTAAGCTTCACGACGAGGTCTGGCCCGAAGGATATTACCCGCTTCGTAAAGATTTTATCGCGCCGCGCGATCTCCCCGCACCTGGTCCGGCGTATAGATTTAAACGCGTAGAAGGGGAAGGCATATTCGAGATTCCAGTCGGGCCGGTGCATGCCGGTATTATAGGGCCGGGCCATTTCAGGTTCAGCTCGGCGGGGGAACCGATAGTAAATCTGGAGTTGCGGCTCGGGTGGACGCATAGAGGCATCGAGAAGCTTCTCGAAGGTATGGATACCTCGGAGGCGGTAAAGATATTTGAACGCGTAAGCGGCGACACGGCATTTGGCTACAGCCTCGCTTTCTGCCGTTCCGCGGAAAAGATATTTGGCATAGACGTTCCTGTAAGGGCGCAACTGCTTCGCGTGATATACCTGGAGCTCGAACGTTTGTATAATCACGCAAACGACATGGGCGGCATCGCCCTCGATGTAGGTTTCAGTTTCCCCGCGCAATTCGCGAGCCTGATAAAAGAATCGATACTCCAGCTCAATCAGAAAATATCCGCTTCCCGATATCTTAAAGGTATTAACGCAGTCGGGGGGATTTTACAGGATATCGATAAAAATAAAGCCGTAATTATCCGCGAGGCGCTTGGGAAGATAGAAAAAGATATCTGTTCTCTGGAAGATATGCTTTTAACGAGCGTCTCTTTTATGGATCGTGTCGACGCGACGGGGATTTTGCGCGCCAATACAGCCCGCGACCTCGGCATAACTGGTGTAGCCGCGCGCGCAAGCGGCATTGCGCTGGATTTGAGAAAGGCCTTGCCGGGTATTTACGATACCCTATCTTTCGCCGCGGCGAAAGAGCATGCGGGCGATGTCGCTTCGCGCCTTAGGGTAAGAATCGCCGAATCGAAAGAGTCGTTTAGCCTTATTAGCCAATCCTTGGAAAAACTCAGTTCATGCAGTCCGGAAATCAAAGCTACGGGGCAAGTGAAGGAAGGGATTGCATTCGGCTATGTCGAGGCATGGCGCGGAGCTGTACTGGTCTGGATGAGGTTGGATCGCGACGGTAAGATAGCCAGATGCAAGATCGTGGATCCTTCTTTTCATAACTGGGACGCTCTCTCGTTTGCCGTTTTGGGAAACATTATTCCCGATTTTCCTTTATGCAATAAAAGTTTCGATCTATCATACGCGGGTAATGACCTATGAACTTTAGAATATTTAAAAGTAGCATCGAAAAGGGCAGAGTTACGTTAAAACTCGACGAGGCCGGTATTGTCGCACTGCCCGAAATCGAAAATATCGGCCGGGATCTTAAAAGAGCTATTCACGCGAAGTTCGGCAGGTCGTTTCACATCCGCGAAGTCGATACCGGTTCATGCGGCGCATGCGAATCGGAGATAATCGCGTGCTCTAATCCTTTGTACGACATACAACGCTTCGGCATAGATTTCGTGGCCTCTCCACGCCACGCGGACGCGCTTCTTGTTACCGGGCCCGTTTCTAAGAACATGATCCTTGCCCTGAAGAAAACATATGAGGCGATGCCTGAGCCGAAATTTGTGATTGCCCTGGGAGATTGTGCCAAGGACGGAGGGGCATTCAAAGGATCTTATTATACCCGCGACGGTGTAGAAAATATCCTGCCTGTTATTTTGCACATCCCTGGATGCCCACCGGATCCATTAACGATAATGCGTTCACTCCTGAGTTTTATGCACGATTTTCCTTGTCGCCGGGCATAAAATACAGCTATAATAGGCGCTGATGAAACCAACCCCGCAGGAACGCCTTATACTTTCGTTTGCGGCCGTTTCAAATTTGTCGGCCATCCTGACTTTTATAGCGGGATGCATCGGCATATTTATAAATACTCCCGTCGTAAGGAACGCGATCCCGGGACTCGTTACGATGAAGGTCAATACCGCATTATGCTTTATACTCGCCGGTCTTTCATTATGGCTGATTCAGATAAGCCGCAATACCAGGACGAACAGACTGATAGCGCTATGTTGTATTTCGTTGATTGCCGTGATAGCCGGCCTTACGTTTTTTGAATATATCTCCGGTATAGATATAGGCATTGATCAATTACTGATCCATGTAAATATCCCCTCGGATTTCACCGTCAACCCCGTTCGTATGGCATTGAGTACGGTGATAACTTTTTTTCTCGTATGTTATGCCATGTTTTTAATAATATCAAAAGAGGGCCGCGGTCATTATCTGTACCAGGTTCCGGCAATTTTTGGTATGTTGATTGCCTCGGCCGTGTTATTGGGGTACCTTTATAACGTGCCGCTTCTTTATCATTTCCCGCGCGGGAATCCGGTGATGGCATTCCATACTTCCATAGCATTTTTTATAATGTTTCCCGGAGTTATTTTTGCCCGGCCGGATACGGGGCTGATTAGTATAGTTACACGGTATAGCGCAGGAGGTCTTGTGGCCCGGAGCCTGACGCCTATCGCTATTATCGTGCCGCCGATTTTCGGTATGGCTAAGCTATTGGCCGAAAAAAGAGGTGTCATAAACAACGAGATCGGCATATCGCTGGTGGCTACAGCCAATGCGGCAGTAATAAGCGCATTTATAATATGGTTTGCGGCTTTTATAGATAAGACGGAATTAAAGCACAAAATTTTAAGAGATAAGCAAGAGAGAGAGTCGCTTTTTTTTACGACTATATTTGATAATACGCCCAATGCCGTATATATTTACGACATGACCGGAAAATTTATCGAGGCCAATCCCGCCGCCTGCAATTTATTGGGATATGAGCACGAAGTATTGCTCAAAATGTCGGCATCGAACGTAGAATCCTCCATAAACACTGCCCTGATATCCGATCGAATCGCGCAAGTAAAAAAGGATGGACGCATCACTTCGGATGTTATTTATAACAAAGGCGACGGGACGATTGTCAGTCTGGAAGTGAACAGTCAAATGGTGGATTTGCGCGGTGAGCAGGTTATCATGAATATAGTGCACGATATTACGCTACGCCGGCGCATTGAAGAGGCGCTAAAAATTAAGATCAGGGAGATGGAAATAATTAATAAGACTACCGTGGATCGTGAATTGAAGATGGTTGAATTAAAGAAAAAGATAAAAGATCTCGAAGGAGAACTAGAAAAGGAGCGGCGTCATGAATAAGAAACCTTTAGTGGTGGTTTTAATCCTGCTTTTTGTAGTTCTTGCCGGCGTTGCTGTATTCCTATTTGCGGGAAAATTATTCGCGCCCAGGGAAGAGGTTATATTAGATCAGACCAGTAATACATTTCTCGTAAAAGGCGATGTAAAGATAAATAAGATAAGCGCGGGAGGCGGTTGGCATAAACTTGAAGCCTCTACGGTTATCGAAAAAGGAGACGTAATAGAGACCGCCGGCGAATCGACGGCCGATATAGTTATAGGCGCCAATACAGATAAGGCGATCAAGATAGGCGAGAAGAGTATCGTGGAATTCGAAGGGATCAACCCGACGTCGCTCAATTTTTCTAAAGGCAAATTACTGGTAAACGTGAAGAGGCTGGAGCCGAAGTCCTCCTTTGTGGTGAAGACACCCACCGCTATATGCGGCGCCAGAGGCACCGGATGGATGGAGGAAGCGTCTCCGGGGATGACGAAAGTATGTGTATTCGACAACTCCGTATTCGTTCGAGAACTTAATGACGCAGGGAAACCGAAGATGGGTAAACGCATTGCCAACCAGGGCACAGAGTTGATCATACAAAAGGGCGTTATCATAAAAGAGGTACCGCTGGGCGAACTCGACGCGCAGGTATGGCAATCCTGGGCGAAGAATGTGGAATACTTAAGAGAAGGCAAAGTCCTGGTGAACGATTTTGACAGGAAAGAAAATTTCAACAACTTAAGCGGGCCGTTCGGATCGTGGAATGTGTTCTTCTCCGACCCCAGTCAGTATTGCAGGGATGAGTTTACGGTATTGGAGAGGGTGGGCGAAAAAGGCTACGCTTTAAAACTTACTTATGATGTCGAGACATCATTCTCAGCCTATAACGGTTTCTTTACAAACCTGATGGGCATAGACATCTCCGGCTACAAGTATCTTGTATTCTCTATAAAAGGGGATAAGATAGCCGGATTTACGACCAGCGTGAATGTTGAGCTTAAGAATATGCGCCAGACGGGCCGCGCGAAGGTTGATGGTATAACGTCGGAATGGAAACGCATAGTGTTGCCGCTAAAGGATTTTGTCGGCATAAATACGTTTAAGGATATGAAGGAAATAGTTGTTGTATTCAGCGATATAGCCGTTACCAAAAAGGTTGGAGTTGTTTATATAGACGACATCTATTTCGCAAAATACGATCCTGACGTTAAAGGTGAGTAATGGATAGTTGCGCGGGAACCATAAAGGTTCCGAGCCGGACAAGTTCGATAAAGAAAGTTTCATCCGGGATACTTGAACAACTTTTGCCGTACAAAGTGAGCGAAGAGCGGCTCTTTGATATAACATTATGTATCGAGGAGGCGGTCAGAAACGCCATTATTCACGGCAATCGTTCCGACCTAAAATTGCAAGTGAAGGTTGATTACAGCATAGACGGTGATAATATCGCTGTGGAAGTAGAGGACGAGGGCGCCGGTTTTCAGCCGGCACGCGTTCCGGATCCTACCGAAGAATGCAATATAACTAAAGAGTCCGGCCGTGGACTGCATCTCATCGTGCGGCTTATGGACCGGGTGGAGTTTAATAAAAGAGGTAACAGGATCAGGATGGAAAAGTCGTTGAGGTAATCGCGTAGTGTAGGAGATAACCGTAGGAGATAACCGCGTAGGTTATTTGAGTTAAATGACTGGCCAACCTACGCGGTTGGCGTGTAGCAGATAACCGCGTAGGTTATCTGAGTTAAATGACTGGCCAACCTACGCGGTTGACAGAGTAATTGGCCAACCTGTGCGGTTGGCGGAGGAGAGGTAAGATGGCGGTAAAAACGGAGACAAGAGGCGAGTTGACGATCTGTTACATAGACGGCGAGATAGATATAGTGCGCAGTCCGGAGATGAAGAAGATTTTTGATAAACTCACCGGGAAGAAGACGCCGAAGATAGTGATAGAGTTGTCGAAGGTTACGTATGTCGATTCATCGGGGCTTGCTACGCTCGTCGGTATATTGAAGAATATGCGTTCTTACGGCGGGAAGATGCGGCTTGCCGCGATGTCGCCGAAAATAAAGAGCCTCTTCGAGATAACTAAATTGGATAAGCTATTCGAGATAATGGCCAGCGAAGAAGAAGCCGTTGCGGGGTTATAGGATGGGTTATAATACTCTGGCGCTTTTTTTCGACACCATATACTGGCTGATCGTCGGTCCGCTGAAGAATAAATTTGTAAAAGCGGACAGTATCTTCAGCCAGATGGTATTCGCCGGTGTCGGCTCGCTTATGATAACGTCTTTCGTCGCATTCTTCACAGGCATAGTCATAGCGATGCAGTCGGCTTATCAGCTCGCGAGGTTTGGCGCTAATATCTATGTCGCTCCGATGGTCGCGGTGGCTCTGGCAAGGGAACTTGCGCCGGTACTGACGGCACTTGTGGTTACAGGGCGCGTTGGCGCGGCAATAGCGGCGGAACTCGGCACGATGAAGGTTACCGAGCAGATAGAGGCGCTCGAGACGATGGCCTTGAATCCTGTCCGGTTTCTCGTCGTTCCGCGGTTTCTTGCGCTTCTGATTATGCTCCCATGCCTTACCGTTCTGGCGGATATCATCGGCATATTCGGCGGCTTTCTGGTGGGTGTATTTAATCTTCATCTCGATCCTTACAGGTACATAACATTCTCATTCAAATATATGCAATGGAAAGACGTTTGGACAGGGCTTGTCAAAAGCGTTGTATTTGCGATAACGATAGCGATGGTTGGATGTCATACGGGATTAAAAACTAAGGGCGGCGCCGAAGGTGTCGGCAAAGCGACGACCATGAGCGTAGTGACAAGTTTTATACTTATAATACTTTTTGACTGCATATTGACAGGGCTATTCTATTTTACGCAAAAATAATATATGGAAAAAGAGATAGTAATAAAAGCAGAAAATGTGGTAAAGAAATTCGGCGACAGAACCGTTCTAAGCGGCGTAAGTCTCGAAGTATATAAAGGCGAGACCTTTGTTATAATGGGCGGCTCCGGTTGCGGCAAGAGCACGTTCCTGCGCCACCTGATAGGAGCGCTAAAACCCGATTCCGGCAAGGTCTATCTCTTGGGTAAAGATTTGAGTATTTTAAAAGAAGACGATCTGGACGGCGTAAAGAAGAAGATAGGGATGTCGTTCCAGTCATCGGCCCTTTTCGATTCGATGACGGTTGGAGAAAATGTCGCGTTGCCGCTTAAAGAACACGCGAAGATAGAGCAGAGCGTTATAGATATAGTGGTAAAGATGAAACTCGAGCTTGTCGGGCTCAGAGGCTTCGAAGATCTTATGCCGAGCCAGATATCAGGCGGCATGCGAAAACGGGTGGGCCTTGCCCGGGCGATAGTGATGGATCCGGAGATAGTATTTTACGACGAGCCGACGGCGGGACTGGATCCGATAGTGGCAGGCGTGATAGATAAGCTTATACTGGATCTATCGCAGAAGCTTTCCATTACGAGCGTTGTCGTTACCCATGACATGAAGAGCGTATTTTCCATAGCGAGCAGAGTTGCCATGTTGTACGAAGGTAGGGTTCTCGAAGTGGGTACGCCGGATGAGATACGCGGGAGTAAAAATCAGATGGTCCAACAGTTCGTCGCGGGCAGTCCGGACGGCCCGATAAAATTTTTCCAGCAGAAAGACGATTATTTAGAGCAGTTGATGAAATAAGGCCAAAGGAGATGAAACGTGAAGATAACCAATGAGATAAAAACAGCCGTTGTTGTGATATCCGCGATAGCTGTAGGTGTGATATTTTGGGCCAAGACGACGGATTTTAAAACCAAACCGTATCGCATCAAAACATATTTTAACTATGCCGAGGGAGTTAAGTCCGATTCGATAGTAAAACTCTCCGGTATAGATGTGGGCAGGGTGGAGAAGATAACTTTTCAGTATCTGCCTGAGACCAAGATAGAGCTGGTGCTCACAATAAACGATATCGCTAAATTCCATGAGGACTCGGTTGCCTTCATATCGACGTCCGGCATGATAGGCGACGCCTATGTAGGCATAACGCCGGGCTCGCCCGACAAGCCTTTCGCAAAAGACGGTTCTACGCTCGCGAGCGAAGACCCTGTCGAGATGAGAAAACTGATGAAGAAGGCGGATGCGATATCCGAGAACCTCGACAAGACGCTCGCGGAAGTGAAGACGCTTGCCTCAAACGTCAATAACGTTGTTTCCGATAATAAAGCCAGGATTGATGGCATAGCGTCAAACCTGGAGGCGACGAGTGTCAATTTTAAGGAATTCAGCGAGGATATTAAGCATCATCCATGGAAACTGCTGATGAAGGGAAAATGACCTACAGTCCTATCAAAAATCCTTTACTCTATTTTGTTCCCATCCTGATCCTGGCTGTATCCGCGGGTTCATATTTTCGTGCCTTCGACGCCCAGGAGCTGCAAGCCCTCGATCTAAGGTTTGCTTTTCGTCCACCGTCGGGGGTTTCGGATAATATCGCGGTTATCGAGATGGGGGACGATACTCTAAAGAAATTGGGCGATTGGCCGATCGGGCGGAATTATCACGCGCTTCTCATAAGGGCCCTTTCAGCGGCCGGCGCGCGCGCGATAGTATTCGATATATTTTTCAGCGAACCTCGTGAATATGACGAAGACCTGGAAAACGCCATGAAGGACGCGGGAAACGTATACCTGCCGTTTGTCTTCGACATTCAATCAAAAAAAACGAAAGATTGTCTCACGGCTTCAGGTATTATAGCCGGAAACCTGAACGAATTAAGTTTATCGGCAAAAGGGGAAGGGTATATAAATGTTCCGCCCGATAATGACGGAAAATTCAGAATGGCGCCGCTTCTTATAGAATATGACGGGGCGAGACGCCCCTCCATGGCCCTGCGCGTCGCATCCGATTATCCCGGTTTTCCCGGGATAGAGGCAGTGCCGCTCGACGAATATTCCAATATCGTGATAAACTTTTCCGGGAAATGGAAGCGGGCATTTCATCATTACTCTTACGTTGATGTGTTGCAGTCGTATATGGCATCCGATCGGGGCGACGCTCCGATCCTTGATATGAAAGCTTTTAAGGATAAGATATGCATAATAGGCTTGACTGCCACAGGTACGGTAGATCTGCACCCCACCCCTCTCGAGCCGCTCTATCCAACGATGGGTGTCCATGCCGAAGTGATCGATTCCATAATTAACAAAAGATTCATAACGCGGATCGGAAGATGGCCGAACTTAGCGGTACTGATGTTCCTGGCGGCGTTTCAATCTCTGATAGCGTTAAAAATGAAACCTGTTGCCGGATTTTTAATGCTTGCGGTCGAATCGTTGTTTTTCTCCGGCGTCGCTATTTTGCTTTTCAATCTCTACGGGCTATGGATCGATCTGTTTTACCCATTGGCCGTTTTAGTAGCCGCATACCTTTTTTTTACTTTGTGTAAATACGCCGCGGAATGGAAGAGGCGTCTTATTCTTGAGAGCGAACTCGATATCGCTAAAAAGATACAGGAGAGTTTTTTGCCGAAGAGCGTACCGAGCATGGATGGGGTAGAAATAGCCGCAGGTATGGTTACGGCAAAGCAGGTTGGCGGAGACCTGTATGATTTTGTCGATATGGGCGCCGGCAGGATAGGCATAATGATAGGGGATGTCTCCGGCAAAGGCGTGCCTGCGAGTCTTTTCATGGCGCTGTCCGCAGGCGCGTTCAGATCGTCGGCAGAGTCAGCCCCGTCGCCGGATAAAGTTTTGTCCTCACTCAATATGAAGCTTCTCAAAGAGTCCTCGTCGGGACTATTCCTGACGTCTTTCTACGCCATACTGGACGTATCCGGCAAAGAACTTGTTTACGCGAACGGTGGGCATTTACCGGCGATCCTTTTACATGAAGGTGAGAAAGCGAAATTCTTAGATACCGACGGCGGTACGCCTCTCGGCTTATTTGAAGGAAATTATCCCGCCGCGCGCGCGTCCATAGCGAAAGGTGATATAATAATATTCTATACGGATGGCGTTACCGAGGCGATGAATGTCCGCCGCGAAATGTATGGTACCGAGCGATTGCTGAGTGTTTCCGGAAAGAACCGGATGTCCTCATCGGAAAAATTGATAGAGGCGATAAAAAAAGATGTAAAAAAATTCGAAGGCAGAGCCGGTCAGCATGACGACCTTACGATCATAGTTGTAAAAATAATATAAAAACGGGAGGATTAAAATGAAAAGATGCGTGTTTTTTTTGATTATAGCTATGGCCGTAAGCATTGTGTTTATGCCTGCGCATGTGTTTGCCGAAAATAAATGGACGGCGCTCGTTGAGGAATCGGGTAAGGTGCTATCCGAGGTCCAGGAGATGCCGGATGATTCGATACCATCGGAACTTTTATCAAAATGTTCGGCTATAGCGATATTTCCATCTACGATCTCGGCGGGTTTTGGTATCGGCGGGCAGTATGGGCAGGGTATTATAATGGTCAGGGATACGGCGAGCGGCAAGTGGTCGTCGCCGGCTATATTTACAATAGCGGGTGGATCTATAGGATTGCAGATAGGCGGGCAGGCGACGGATTACGTGCTTCTTATCA
Source organism: Candidatus Omnitrophota bacterium (assembly GCA_028699255.1). NCBI lineage: Bacteria > Pseudomonadati > Candidatus Omnitrophota > Candidatus Omnitrophota bacterium. The sequence goes on from JAQVUX010000002.1 coordinate 50,994, forward strand.
TGAACAGGCGAAGCGTGGATGGCATCCTGCAGGGCAAATTCAAACTTGGCGTGGACGCGGACGTAGCCGCGGGGCCGGTGGGCAGGGCCGCGGAAGCCTCGACCGACATTCAGCTTAAGGGCGGCATTCTTTCATATTCACGTAGCAGGGGATTGTTTGCCGGCGCAAAACTGGGCGGATCCGTTATCGTACAGCACTGGGAGGGCGATGACGAGCTTTATGGGAAAAAGCTATCCGCCCGAGAAATATTACTCGAGAATAAGACCAAAATGCCGAAATCCGCGGACAAGATTCTTAATGTCCTGAATAAATATCCGTACGTTAAGTAAGAGTCGTTTGAAAAATACGATTTTAGTGTATACTATTATTTCTGTCGAGGGATTAAAACAGGCGGTAAAATGGTAACGGTCTATTTCTTTTACGGATTGGCGTTTTTGACCATGGGTGCGGTTATATTTTTGATGCCCAGGAAACAGGATTATTTTGGGCTGGATAGAGATATAAAATTCATCGGATTATTTGGCCTATTGCATGGCCTGTATGAGTGGACCGAGCTTCTGACGTTAAGCGGAGGCTCGATGTCGATGCACGTTATACGCGTGATCCGTGGCGCGCTCCTACCGCTGTCTTTTATTGTACTTTTTGTTTTTGGCGTCAGGATACTTGTGCGGTATCGGCCTAAATTAAAAATTATATTTTTCCTGCCAATAGTTTGTTTGATAACTGTTTTAGGCGTATATATTTTCTCCAAAGATTTTACGGTTACCATGATATTTTCACGCTACCTGATTGGGGCTCCGGGGATATTCCTAACAGCCGCTGTCCTGTTAAGCGCTTTCAAAAAATTTAAAAATACCGGCTTGCCCCTAACCGTTTCGATAGGTATATACGTTTCGGGCATATTTTTTATTATTTACGGCGTGTTCTCAGGTTTAGTTACTCCGGAATACGGATTTTTCCCGGCCTCTGTTTTTAATAATTCTAACTTTATGAAACTATTCGGCTTTCCCGTACAGTTGGTTCGTATGATATGTGCCGCTATGCTGGCGTTAGGCTTTTTTATGATGACGGGTGTTTTTAATAAAGGCGTTTCTTTTATGGCCAGGAAGACCACGATAAAGGCCCGGCTTACACTTATAATATCCTTCTCCATATTTGTTACCATGACTCTTGGCGCGATACTTGTATATTTTTCACAGGCCAATCTATTACAGGCGTCCATAGGAAAAGAATATTTACAGATATCGCGATTGCTCAGCAATTATATAAATGAAACCATTGACGGCGAAGTAGAAGACGCAAAATCTTACGCCACAAGATCGATATGGCTAAATTTTTTGAAGGAACAGAATAATAAATATCAAGGGATGAATAGTGAAGCGATAAAAACATATTTGTTGGATACGGATAAGAAGTGGATGGGTGCAAAACCGGATAGTCCGATAATAAAAGAGTGCCTTGAAAACAGGGTAAGCGTAGGAATGGCGGAGATAGTGGCGGTAAGAAAAAGCATAGCGGAGTTATTGGCAACCGATAAATTCGGCGGTCTCGTCGCGGCATCCGGAAGATCGAGCGATTTTTATCAGGCCGATGAGGAATGGTGGCAAAAATCGTACAATGACGGTAAAGGTAATATATTTGTCGGGGAAGCGGAACATGATGAGTCGAGCGGCATTTGGGTTATTCCTATCGCGATCCCGTTCAAAGATAAGGCGGGCGCTGTAATAGGTATCTGTAAGTACAATATTTCGTTAAATCGTCTTCTTGCCGGGATCAAAACTCTCAGTATTGGTAAGACCGGACGCGTCGCTTTGATTGACGGCGAAGGCCGCATTATATTTTATCAAAATCTTCCGCCCATGAGCAGACAGCTCTTCAGCGATGAAGAGCTTATCGGTATACGCGCGAACAAAAAGGGGTATGCTTTTTTTAATAATCCTGATCCTAACGGCGGAAAAATATTTGCGGCGTTCTCCGCTGTTAACCCGCATTACATTGTTGGAAGAGGCGTAGGATGGACGATGGTCATCCTGCAGGATGCGGATGAAACGATGGCGTCGCTTTATAAATTTATAGTTCAGCTTGTTGGTGTAGCGATCGTGCTATTGATAGTTATAATACCCGTAGGTTCTTTTTTTGGCAACTTCCTGTCCGTTCCTATACATGAGCTTAATGTGGCCGCTGAGCATATAATGGCTGGAGATTGGAGTTATAAATTAAATGTTAAGACCGGCGACGATCTGGAAGGATTTACGGAAGCATTTAAGTCGATGGTAAATACAGTAAAAAATAAACAGGAGGAGCTTGAAGACTTTTCGAAAAACCTTGAACGCATGGTAGAGGATCGGACTAAAGAGCTTTCCCACACCCAGGCGGCAACTCTTAATATGCTGGAGGATCTGGCCGAATCGAAAAAGGAATTGGATAAATATTCGAAGAAGCTCGAGGAGAGCCTGAGGATAAAGACAGATTTTACTTCGATGGTATCGCATGAACTAAGAACGCCGTTAGCCGCCATCAAGGAGGGGATATCGATAGTTGCCGACGGCACTGCCGGATCCATAAACAAAGACCAGGAAGGTTTTCTCGATATAGCCAAGCGCAATGTCGACCGGCTTTCACGGCTTATAAACGACATATTGAATTTCCAGAAACTGGAAGCCGGAAAAATGGAATTTCGCTTTGCGGAGCACGATATTAACGAGGTGGTTGAGGAAGCGGGCCGCATGATGACCTCTGCGGCGAGCGGTAAAGGCCTGGAGATAAAAGCGGAGCTTGATGAGGTGCTTCCCCGCGTGAAATTCGACAAGGACAGGATAATGGAGGTATTGATCAACCTTATTGACAATGCGATCAAATATACGGATAAGGGCGAGATAATTATTAGAACAAGCCGAGGCGGCGAAAACTTTATCAAAGTTTCTGTGAGTGACACCGGCGCGGGAATAAAAGATACAGATATCCCCAGGCTGTTTAAACAGTTTGAACAATTAGACCAGGGCTCAACCAGAAAAACCGGCAGTACAGGCCTGGGATTGGCAATATCAAAAGATATAATAAAGACCCACGGCGGAAGAATATGGGCGGAATCCACAGCGGCGGGCGCCGGGGCTACTTTTAGTTTCGTACTTCCTATTGCGGAAAGGCGAAGAAGCAGTTAAATCTAAAGGAGATGATATGGCAGGAGAATACAAGATATTGGTTGTTGATGATGAAAAAGACCTGTTGGAGACTGTAAAGTTCCGATTGTCGCACTCAGGGTATAGTGTGGTAACGGCGGAGGATGGAGCTGAAGCGCTCGAAAAAGCGCGGACAGAAAAACCGGATCTGATAATGCTCGATCTCATGTTGCCTAAGCTCGATGGATACAAAGTATGCAGTATCCTGAAAAAGGATTCTCAGTATTCCGGTATACCTGTTATAATATTCTCGGCCAGGGCCCAGGAAGAAGACATAAGGCTTGCTAAAGAGACGGGCGCGGATGAATATGTTACGAAGCCGTTCGAACCGCAGGAATTGCTGGGCAAGATCAGGGAACTTTTGAGTAAAAGAGCAAAGGGGGAGTGATGAAGTATATTTTAACTGTGCTATTGGCGTCCATCTTTCTAAGCGGCTGTGCGTCGTCGCTGAAAGAGGTTTCGAAAAAGCAGTTCTCGCCGGTAGAGATATTGCGTGCCGCCATAGGTAATTCGACATTGAGCGTAGAGGAGGCCCGCAAGACCGCGCTTGTAAAAGTATTCAAATATGATTATCAGGCATGCTACGCGAAGGTAGAGGGTATCCTGAAAACCATGCCGAACATTTCGATATATTATCAGGACGAGGGAATGATAGCGGTATTTTATTTAAATCCTAATACTACACCGGTAGGTATGTTCTTTACAAAAATCGACGATGGTAATACAAAAGTCGAGATATCGTCGCCAGCTTCACCGGCCAAGGAGTGGGTTGCAAAAAACGTGTTTTCCGAGACGGCACTGCCAGCGGAAATTATCAAAAAACCCAGATATTGATCCCTGTTGATGTAAATGAAGCTATATATAAATTGCGCCCGTAGCTCAACTGGATAGAGTGAGTGGCTTCGAACCACTAGGTCGCAGGTTCGACTCCTGCCGGGCGCGCCAGTTTTCGCCACTGTAAGACTATGGCGAAAACGCCCCGAAGCATATATGAAAATTATCAAAGATAATTTTCATATGTTTACGCAAGGGGCGGAATATAAAATTTTACAAAAGAATTTTTCTAGCGGACGTGGTGGAACTGGCAGACACGTACGGCTTAGGACCGTATGCCGCAAGGCTTGAGAGTTCAACTCTCTCCGTCCGCACCACAAGCCCCGATTTTCCTAAGGAGTCTTTCAAAAAATCCTCGGGAAATTGGATGGCAAAATTTTCAGGTACTTTAGTGTAAATTCATCTTTACACGTTTAACAAAATTAAGTATAATGAGCCTTTATTCGTAGAAATTTTAAAGAAGATTTTCTGAGCGTATTTTTCGTATTTTGATATATTTGTCCTATAGCTCTCCTTCAAATTTTAAATTTTCGGAGAAAATTTAAAATTTATTGATTCGCTATAGGACTGGAAATTTCAAGAGAAATTTCCAAGCGGCGGTAATTCAGTGGTAGAATGCGACCTTGCCAAGGTCGATGTCGTGGGTTCGAACCCCATCCGCCGCTCCATATTCTGAAAACTTTTCGAAGAAAGTTTTCAGGTCCTGGAGTTTCAGATACTTCGATTTTGCTCCGCAAAATCGAAGGAGTGAGCAAAACTTTTCGAAGAAAGTTTTCAGGTCCTGGAGTTTCAGATACTTCGATTTTGCTCTGAAAAATCCTGGCCCGCATAGCTCATCCTCCTGCGCTACGACAGTAAGATTGGATGAAGCTTCGGCGAGATTTCGCCGACAGGGCTAAAGAGTAAGATTATAGCGCCCGCATAGCTCAATTGGCAGAGCAGGACACTCTTAATGTCAAGGTTCCAAGTTCGATTCTTGGTGCGGGCACCACGCTCCTAAAATTTCCAATAGGAAATTTTAGGGTCCTGGGGTTTGACAAGTCCAGATTTTGTTTGGAAATTTCCGAACAAAATCTGGGTACTCCGAAAACTTTTCGAAGAAAGTTTTCGGGTCCTGGAGTTTCAGATACTTCGATTTTCCTCCGGAAAATCGAAGGAGTGAGCAAAACTTTTCGAAGAAAGTTTTCGGGTCCTGGAGTTTCAGATACTTCGATTTTCCCTGAAATTTTCAGAGAAAAATTTTAAGGAGATGAGGGAATAAGCAGGGTTTTGATTTTGGAATTTTCAAGAGGAAATTTCTAAGACGCTAGTACTAAAAGGAGACGTGCTTTATGAAGATCATGGATTTCTTAAGCAAAAAAGCGATAACCGCCAATCTCAAGTCCTCCGATAAAGAGGGTGTGATACGGGAGTTGGTCGATCTTCTCGCCGCGGCCGAAGATATAAAGAATAAAGAAGAACTTATTAAAGCGCTCCTGACGAGGGAATCATTGGGCTCAACGGGGATAGGTCAAGGAATAGGCATACCTCACGCGAAATCGGTTAACGCTAAAGGTCTCGTGGCCGCATTCGGGTTGTCGCAGAAAGGCGTGAATTTCGATTCGCTGGACGGAGACCCGGTGTATATATTCTTCCTTCTAATAGCGCCCGAAGAATCGGCGGGGCCCCACCTTAAAGCACTTGCGCGCATTTCCCGCATGTTGAAAGATAAATTTTTTAGAGAGCTGCTTAAAAAAGCCGGCGACGAAAAAGAGATTCTTCGTATAATTCAGGAAGAAGATTCGAAGAAATACTAATGAAAATACTGAAAGCCTTCAAATGGCTTTATCCCGGCATGTGGGTGAAGCGCTGGATACTTCTAACCGTATTCGGCGTTATAATGGTTTCTATGGGTTTTGTCATGGTTCTACTGGAACAGCAGACCAGGAACAAAACCTTCGCGGGAATAATAATAATCCTTGGCATACTTGCGGTGGTGACCGGGATAAAACGTATAATCCGATCCCTGGTGCTGGTGTTTCTTCCGCAAAACCAGGATGAGCTCGTAGATAAAGTTTATAAGAAGAGAGTTCTCGAAAAAGGGGCCAGAGTAGTGGTTATAGGCGGAGGCACAGGGCTCTCCACGCTTCTCCGCGGATTAAAAGAATATACGAGCAATATTACGGCTATCGTTACTGTTGCCGATGATGGCGGGTCTTCGGGCCGTTTGCGTAAAGAGTTCGATGTGTTGCCCCCCGGGGATATACGCAATTGTCTGGTTGCGCTGGCCGACGCCGAGTTATTGGTGGGTAAGCTGTTTCAATTCAGGTTCGCCGAAGGCACGGAACTTGCCGGACATAATTTCGGCAATCTGTTCATAACGGCGCTTTCTCAGGTAACGGGAGATTTCGACGCCGCTATAAAAGAATCGAGCAAGGTCCTGGCGATCAGGGGGCGCGTGCTACCTTCGACCCTGGATAAGGTTACGCTGGTGGCAGAGCACTCCGACGGTACCGAAACGGCCGGAGAGAGCCAAATCCCTAAATCGGGCAAAGCCATAAAACGCATCCGTCTGAAGCCGGTAAATTGCAGGCCTGCCGATGAAGCGATAGATGCCATAAGAAAAGCTGATGTAATAGTGATGGGGCCCGGTAGTCTTTATACCAGCATAATGCCGAACTTATTAGTCGGTAAAATATACCAGGAGATGATCGATTCCAAGGCGATAAAGATATACGTCTGTAATATAATGACGCAGAAGGGCGAGACGGAGGATTATAAAGCCAGCGATCATTTGAAAGCGATAATAGAGCATACGGCACCCGGGATAGTAGATTACTGTGTTATCAATACCGCGAAGATAAAACCGGAGATACTTGAAAAATATAAGACGGAAGAGGCGTACCCCGTCATTCCGGATTCGGAAAATTTAAAGAAGATGAAATCAAAAGTAATTGAGGCGCATATAGTGAAAGCGGAAGGTTATGTCAGGCATGACTCCGAAAAAGTATCAAAGATAATAGTAGACCTCGTTACAAGCCTGAAGAAGACGAGATAGGATATGACTTTCGAAAGAGTTATCACAATAAAAAATAAACAGGGTTTGCATGCCAGGCCCGCGGCGTTATTTGTCCAGATAGCCAATAAATTTAACAGCGAGGTTACCGTATCGAAGGGAAGGCAGAAGGTAAACGGTAAGTCGATAATGGGGATAATGATGCTGGCCGCCGCGGCCGGCTCAAAAATAACCGTTATAGCGAATGGTGAAGATGCCGAAGCCGCAGTCGTGGAATTGGAGCGGCTATTACTGACCGACGACATAGACGATTTTGTCATATGAAGCTTCCCGGCTTGAAAGCCGGGGTTTCCATTCGTCTGAAGCAAATCCCGCCTCATTTATTCCCTGGCTAAAGCTCGAAAGGCCGGGCGGCGGGATAACCGAAGGGTTTCTACAATATGACTAAGAAGAAAGAGCTGATGCTGAAGGGTATACCGGCATCGCCGGGTATAACCGTTGGGAAAGCCTTCCTGTACGGCAGGGAGCAGTATACTATTCCGCGCCGCACCGTCAACGACCTCCAGATACCCAACGAGATCAAACGTTTCAAAGACGCTCTTGTCCAGACCAAGAACGAGATACAGGATATAAAAAAGCATATCTCTGAAGAGATGGGCTTGGAACACGGACAGATATTCAGCGCTCACCTGCTTGTCATAGACGACAGCATGCTTATAGAAGAAGTAGTATCCCGCCTTAAGCGAGAACGCTTATCGATAGAGTATATATTTCAGGATGTCCTAAGGAGATACATAAAAGTATTTTCCGAGATGGACGATGAATATCTCAAAGAGCGCATAAGCGATGTTAATGATGTAGGCCGAAGAATACTCAAAAACCTCATAGGCGCTAAAGAAGACGTACTGGCTAATCTTAAAGAGAAAGTCATAGTAATAGCATATGACCTGTCTCCTTCTGATACCGCCACGATGCACAAACGCAACGTAGTCGCGTTTGCCACAGACATCGGCGGCAGAACCTCACATACGGCCATCATGGCAAAGTCGCTGGAGATCCCGGCGGTCGTTGGGCTGGAAACGGCCACCCGCAAGGTCGAGTCCGGTGATGCCGTTATCATAGATGGCACTCACGGTATCATAATAATAAATCCCACACTTGCGACAATTAAAAAATATGAAAAAGACAAGGTAAGATTTGCCGAGGTAGGCAAGCACCTTTTGGAATTAAAAAATATGCCGTGCGTTACGCTGGACGGCAAAGCGATAGAATTGTCCGCCAATATCGAAGTTCCTGAAGATGTTCCCTCGGTAATAGGTCATGGCGCGACCGGCATAGGTTTATACCGGACCGAATATTTTTATATGAACAGAAAGGATCTTCCTGCGGAAGAAGAGCAGTATAAGGCATATTCTGCCGTGGTCAAGAGGCTGAAGCCGGATCCTGTTATTGTAAGGACTCTCGACATAGGCGGGGACAAGTTCCTTTCACAACTCGAAGTGCCACAGCAGATGAACCCATTCCTGGGTTGGCGCGCCATAAGGTTTTGTTTAGCGAGGCCGGACATATTCAAAATGCAATTGAGAGCCATCTTACGAGCGTCTTCCCATGGAAAGCTCAAGATAATGTACCCGATGATATCCGGTTTAGAGGAGCTTCGTCAGGCCAATGCTTTGCTGGAAGAGGCCGAGCGCGAACTGAAGAAGGAAGGTATCCCGTTCGATGAGAATATGGAAGTCGGCGCGATGATAGAAGTTCCTTCGGCCGCGATCACCAGCGATATACTTGCCAAAGAGGTGGATTTCTTTTCCATAGGAACCAACGATCTTATCCAGTATTCCCTTGCCGTGGACAGGGTCAATGAAAAGATAGCGTATTTGTATGAGCCGGCGCATCCGGCGGTATTGCGGCTTATCAAGATGGTGATAGAGAATGGGCACAATGCCGGGATATGGGTAGGGATGTGCGGTGAAATGGCCGGTGATATTGCTATGACGATAATATTGCTGGGTCTTGGCCTGGATGAATTCAGTACGTCGCCGATAGCAATACCGGAGATAAAGCGTATAATACGATCGGTTACGTTGCGTCAGGCAAAGGAGATAGCGCAGGGGGCTATAAGCCTTTCGACCGGCAAAGAGGTAGAGAAGTTTGCCAAAAAGAAACTTAAGGAAATAGTACCGGATCTCGCGATAGAAGTGGAATGATAGATGCCTTCACTCGATGACCAGAAGCTTATCAGGAAGCATGACAGGTCCGACATGCTCGGAATGATCGAATCATTCCCCAGGCAATGTGAAGAGGCGAAGAAAATAGCTTTGACGCTTAATATTCCCGACGCCTATCGCATATCTTACAACAATATAGTTTTTGCCGGTATGGGCGGTTCGGCAATAGCGGCCGATGTGTTAAAGTCTTATCTTTTTAATGACGCGTCGATCCCGATCTTTGTAAATAGAGGGTATTCATTGCCGGCTTTCACGGGCGAGCGAACGTTAGTTATAGTGTCAAGTTACTCCGGCAATACAGAAGAGACAATAAGCGCTTACCGGGATGCCATAAAAAGGAAGGCGAAGATTTTTGTTATTACTTCAGGTGGTATTTTGCAATGCCGTGCGCGTAAGGATGGAGTGCCTGCCGTAACGATACCCAGAGGATTGCCGCCGAGATGCGCCATTGGATACGGGTTTTTCCCGGCGCTAACCATTCTTTCCGGAATAGGGATCATAAAGGACAAAACGCGCGAAACAAATGAAACTATCAGGATGCTGGATGTTTTAAGGCGCGAATATATAGGTTGCAAAGTGCCGGAAAAGAAGAATCTCGCGAAAAAGATAGCGAAGGAATTATACGGCAAGTTTCCGGTAATATATGCGACACAGGACGAGACGGATTGCGCTGTGACGAGGTGGAGGAGCGCTCTTTCTGAGAATGCGAAGACTCTCTCTTCCGGGCATCTCTTTCCGGAGATGGCTCATAACGATATAGTGGGTTGGAAATACCCTAAGGGCAGCTTAAAAAATTTTGTCGCTGTAATTTTACGCGATGCGTCCGGACATCCGCGCGTATCCCGGAAGATGGATATAGCGCGAGATATAATAAAAAAAGAAGGTTGTCGCGTTATAGAGGTAGCGTCTTCAGGGCGTTCACGGCTTGCAAGAATATTTTCTCTGATGTATACCGGCGATTACGTGAGTTATTATTTGGCGATGCTGAACGGGATCGATCCGACACCGGTCGATCGAATAACGTATTTGAAAAAGGCTTTAACATAAAGCCGGGAGAGGTATTATGACATTAATAATCTTAGCGGCGGGTTATTCCATAAGGCTCCATCCATTGACGCTCAATACATCGAAGTCCTTATTGCAGATCGGCAACAAGAAGATGATCGACAGGATACTTGAAAAAGTACTAAAGATAAGAGAAGTGTCCTCCGTGTATCTGATAACCAATTCCAAATTTTTCAAAAATTTCGGCGATTGGCTGAAGGAGTCCAGGCATAAAAACAAGATAGCCCTGATATGCGACGGCACAACTTCCAACGAAAACCGGCTCGGAGCGATAAAAGACCTGGAGTTTGTCATAAGGGAAGAAGCGATCAAGGACGACGTGTTGGTTGTCGCGGGGGATAACCTGTTTGAATTCGATCTCGGCAAGTTTCTTAAATTCGCGGCAGGCAAAGACGGCGTTTCTATCGCTGTGCATGACATAGGGGATAAAGAATTGGCGAAGAATTTCGGCGTCGTTAAAGTGGACGCGGACGGCAGGGTCATCGATTTTGAGGAGAAACCGGCAGAGCCAAAGTCGACCCTTATATCGACAGGAATATATTATTTTCCGAAAGATAAAGTTGATTTTATAGACGAATATGTTAAAATGCAGACCAAACTTGATGCCCCCGGTTATTATATAGGGTGGCTGTCGAAGCGCGATAAGGTGTATGCCTTCGCTTTTCAGGAAGATTGGTATGATATAGGTAATATGGAGTCGTACAAGAAGGCCGATAGTGAATATCTAAACAAGGAGAAGAAATAATGGCAAAGCATAAGTATCTTTTTACATCGGAGAGCGTGACCGAAGGCCACCCCGACAAAGTCTGCGATCAGGTTTCAGATAGCGTTCTGGATGAGGTTTTGAGGCAGGACCCATCCGGCCGCGTGGCTTGCGAAACATACGTTACGATGGGGCTTATAATAATCGGCGGCGAAATAACAACAACCGCATATGTGGATATACATAAACTTTGCCGAAATCTTCTTAAGGACATAGGTTATACGCATCCGAAATACGGGTTTGACTACCACACCTGTGCCATACTGAATGCCATACATACACAATCGCCGGATATAGCGATGGGTGTCGATGCGGGTGGCGCCGGCGACCAGGGAATGATGATGGGCTATGCGTGTAATGAAACGCCGGAACTTATGCCGCTTCCTATAATGCTTGCCCACAAACTCTGTAAGAGATTTGCCGAGGTCAGGAAAGAGAATGTGCTGAAGTATCTCGGGCCTGATGGAAAATCACAGGTTACCGTAGAATATCACGACGGCAAGCCTGCGCGCGTCACATCCGTGGTTTTGGCTTCCCAGCATACGGAAGAAGCCATCGATAAAAAGACGAAACTTTTTTCGGCGGATGCGAGAAAAGAGATAATAGAAAAAGTTGCGAAGCCGATATTGAAAAATTATATCGATAAGGATACGCAGTTTTATGTAAATCAGACGGGGCTCTTTTTGATAGGCGGGCCGCAATCCGATACGGGCATGACGGGGCGTAAGATCATCGTTGATACCTACGGCGGCACAGTGCCGCACGGCGGCGGAGCGTTTTCGGGAAAAGATCCCACAAAGGTCGACCGCTCGGCGGCATATATGGGCCGCTATATAGCTAAAAACCTCGTAGCCGCCAAGATCGCCGACAAACTAATGATACAGCTGGCGTATGTAATCGGCCGCGCGGATCCGGTTTCGATAATGGTCAATACTTACGGCACCGGAAGATTGAGTGATGATAAGATAATAAAGATAATACAGGATCATTTTGAGCTGACGCCACACGGCATCATCGCTGAACTGAAGCTACGCGAGTCTAACGGTAGCCGATTTAAAAAGACGGCGGCGTATGGACATTTCGGCAGGACAGAGGAAGGCTTTACCTGGGAAAAGACAGACGTAGCCAAAGATCTTAAAAAATACGTTAAATAAAAAAACGAAACCGAAAAAGGAAAAATGATGAAATATGATGTTAAGGATTTAGCTCTCGCGAAGAAGGGCAAACTGCGCATAGAGTGGGCCAATGAATACATGAATGTGCTTTCTCTTATCCGCAAGCATTTCAGGCAGGAGAAACCGCTTAAAGGATTGAAAGTTGCCTGTTGTCTCCACGTTACCACGGAGACGGCAAACCTGGCATATACGCTTAAAGAAGGCGGAGCTGATGTCGCTATCTGCGCCTCGAATCCGCTTAGCACCCAGGATGATGTCGCCGCTTCCCTTGTAAAAGATTATGGAATACCGACGTTCGCGATCAAAGGCGAAACGAATAAACAGTATTACAGCCATATAAACAGCGTCCTTGCTATGGAGCCGAATATCACCATGGATGACGGCGCCGATCTCGTATCGACGGTACAGAAGTCTAAGGGCCGCCTTGTCGGGAATATCCTGGGCGGAACGGAAGAGACGACTACCGGTGTCATAAGGCTGAAGAGCTTAGAGAAACAGGGGCTACTCCTCTATCCTATAATAGCTGTGAACGAGGCTCTCACCAAACACCTTTTCGATAACCGTTATGGCACGGGGCAATCCACAGTCGATGGTATCGTGCGCGCTACCAATGTGTTGCTTGCTGGGTCGAATTTCGTGGTCTGTGGTTATGGTTGGTGCGGTAAAGGGCTCGCGATGCGGGCCAGGGGTATGGGCGCGAATGTTACTGTAATAGAGATAGATCCGCTTAAAGCCCTCGAGGCGGTAATGGACGGCTATAGCGTAATGCCTATTAAGGAAGCTTGTAAAAAAGCCGATGTTATCGTAACCTTGACCGGCGATATACATGTGATCAGGCAGGAACATTTTGAAGTCATGAAAGACGGCGCAATAGTCGCGAATTCCGGGCATTTTAATGTCGAAATAGATATTCCGGCGCTTGAAAAGATATCGGTAAAAAAACGTATAGTGAGGGATTATGTGGAAGAGTATACGCTGAAAAGCGGTAAGCGTGTAAATCTTCTGGGCGAAGGCAGGCTCATAAACCTCGCTTCGGCCGAAGGCCATCCGGCGAGCGTAATGGATATGAGTTTCGCGAACCAGGCCCTTGCCAGCGAATATATAGCCAAAAATCACAAGAAGTTGTCGCGCAAAGTATACGATGTGCCGGAATTCATCGACAAGAACATAGCTAAGTTAAAACTGGAATCTCTGGGCGTAAAGATAGACACTCTGACGAAAGAGCAGAAGAAGTATCTTGAGAGCTGGGAGATGGGAACATAGAAAGGAGCACGGGGTAACAATGGGAAGAAGGCCGATTGATATGGATAGTGTTGTAATGGATCTCGTCTTGACGGATTCCATTGATGAAAAGAAAAAGCTGGCTAAAAAGATAGCAGATATCGCTTACAAGAACGGGATATTTCTTGCGAGCATAAACGGGTTCTACATGGCACGGGGTAAGGGGCTGGTGCCGAATAATTTCACAGTGCCGGCAATGAACTTGCGAGTATTGACTTACGATCTCGCGAAGGCGATATTCAGGGTCGCAAAAAAGAATAATGCCGGGGCGTTTATTTTCGAAATAGCCAAGTCCGAAATGGGCTATACGAATCAGCCGGCTGTGGAATATACTGCTGTTTGTCTTGCCGCGGCGGTAAAGGAAGGATGGAGCGGCCCGGTATTCGTGCAGGGCGATCACTTCCAGGTAAACGCAAAAAATTATAAAGATAACCCGGAGAAAGAGCTTGATGCCCTAAAGGCGCTTATTACGCATGCGATCGAAGCGGGTTTCTACAATATAGATATAGATTCATCCACCGTCGTGGATCTTTCCAAGCCGAAGGTAAAAAAACAGCAGGAGGCTAACTACGACATTTGCGCGAAGCTGACGAATTTTATCAGGCAAAACCAGCCGCGCGGTATAGAGGTTTCTGTTGGCGGGGAGATAGGCGAAGTCGGTCATCAGAACTCAACTCCGGAAGATCTGCGCGCGTTCATGGAAGGATACAATGAGCGCCTGCGTAAGGGGCGCGTGGGGATTTCCAAAATAAGCGTCCAGACCGGCACTTCCCACGGTGGCGTAGTCCTGCCGGACGGCACGATCGCCAAAGTAAAACTAGACTTCGATACATTAAAGACGTTGTCGAAGATCGCGCGGGAAGAGTACGGTTTGTCAGGAGCGGTTCAGCATGGCGCTTCGACACTGTCGGATGAGGCATTTGGAAAGTTTCCGGAAGAAGGAACTGCTGAAGTTCACCTGGCTACCGGCTTCCAGAACATGGTCTACGATAGCCCTCATTTTCCGAAGGAACTGAAAGACAAGATATACGATTGGGTGAGGAAGAATCTCGCCTCAGAGAAGAAAGGCGACCAGACCGAAGAGCAGTTCCTTTATAGCGCGCGTAAGAAAGCGCTGGGGCCTTTCAAGAAAGAGATAATGTCGCTGAGCACGGAAGTGCGCGGTGCCATATCGAAAGAGATAGAGGCGAAGTTCGAATTCTTATTCGAAAAATTGAACGTGCGTAACACACGTGAGATGATTTCGAAGCATACAGTGCTTAAGAGGGTTATTACCAGAAAAAGCGCCGGAACCCATGTAGAGATGGATGGGGAAGGGGCGGATTAAAAACTCTTAAGAAGCAAAAATAAACGTAAAAACAAAGCCTAAAATTCGCAATTTGGATTTTAGGCTTTGTTTTTTAGTATTATGTGCGCTTGTTGATGAGGTATATACCTATTATTCCGAATACGATGTTGCCGATCCAGGCAGATGCTATTGGAGGCAGGATGCCTGCTTTTCCGAAAGCGATCGCTATCGCTATGCAGGCGTAATATAACAAACCTATCGCTATAGACATTCCAACGCCTATCATTACCCCGCCGCGTGTATTTATGATGGCAAAAGGCGCGCCTATCAGTATTATGATTAAACTTATCACTGAAAATGATACCTTTTGATATAAGTCAACCATTAGTCCCCGCACGAGTTTGGTGCTGGTGCCCCTGAAGTTTTTTATGTAGTTTTTAAGTTCCGCGTAGCTCATGTATTCGGAATGCCACTCGTTGTATGCGAAATCGCGGGGTTTTTCTTTTATCGGTATCGTTTTTTCCGCGTAAAAAGTCGGCTCGCTTAATATCTTTCCGGAATTATCTATTTTCCACATTATGACTTTGTAAAATTTCCACCCCGATCCGGTCCATACTCCGGACTGGGCGGTAATTTTTGACACAAGGTTTTCGGATAGATCATGTTCGTGTATTATGATATCGGACAATAGCTTTTTTTCGGTGTTATAAGTCCTGGCGAAGACGATCCTATTGCCGGTGCCGTATACCGCGACGTTGTCTATGATCTTCTGGCGGCTCGATTTTTGCATATCCTTCTCGAGCTCTTCGCGTCTTATAAGGTTTGCAACCTTTGAGCTTATAGGAACTACCCTATCGCTTATTATAAAAGAACATATGCTTATAATGAGCCCCAGGAGTATGACGGGGGAAACTATGCGCCACAGGCTTATACCGCTCGACTTCATGGCCGTTATCTCGTTATTTTTATTAAGGTTACTTAAGACGAATATGGTTGAGAGCAACACCGCCATGGGCGCTACCTGCAATATTATGGTAGGGCAATAGTATACGTAGAAAGCCGCCAGCGAGGCGCCAGGTATCTTGTATTTTACTATATTCTCGATAAAAGAAAAGATGTCGATTATAACAGCCATGATGGTAAATATAAAAAGGCACCATATGAATGGCGACAAAAAACCTTTTACCATATAGCGGTCGATTATCTTCACTCTATTGTAATCCTCTCGCAAGGGTAAGGCAGTGCACTTCTTTCGCCCCGCCTGCCTTTAGCGCCTTCGCGCATTCGTTTAATGTAGCGCCGGTAGTCATTACGTCGTCGACGAGGAGCACGTTCAATCCCGCGACGGGCGACTTATCCAGCGGCCTGAACGAGCCGGTAAGATTGGTCAGGCGCTCTTCCCGGGACAGCTCATTCTGTCGTCTTGTTCCAATCGTTTTTTCCAGAGTATTTGCCGCGGGTATCATGAATTTCGCCGATAAGGCCGCGGCCAGTATGCCGGAATGATTATAATCTCTTTTATGCAACCACCCCTCGTGTAGCGGTACGAAAGTTATAAGGCTTATGCCGTCTAATATCTCGCTGTTGTCTTTGACGAAACTTATAAGTTTTTCACTTAAGATACCGGATAGCGACATTCTGCTTTTGTATTTAAATTGATGTATAAGTTCTTTAAGAGCGCCTTCGTACATGCATGCCGACCATGCCCTATCGAAAGAGAGCGTGCCTCTTGAGCACTCCGCGCACCTCTTACCGTTTTTTTGTATGGAGCGTCCGCATATGACGCAGTATGGTTTCGGGTTTGTTTTTATGAGGCTTTCGCAAAACTCGCAGACCCCTGTTTTATTCAAAGGGTCGAGGACTGCTTTGCATGATGCGCAATGCAGGGGGTAGAGAAGATTGACCAGGTTCTTTGTGATGACCGTGAACGGGCGCGTCATATGCCGAATATGATATCATGCCGAAACGGCCATTGTCAATCGTCCTTCCGAAGGCGTTAAAAGCGCTTGCTTTATTCGCTCCGGGGTATTAAAATATCACACTAATATGAAGAATAACTGGAAGCATATAGGCAAGGCCAGGCGGGCCGGGGTTCTCGCGCCGCTATTCTCCGTGTACTCGAGGAAGAGCGCAGGCATCGGGGATTTTAACGACCTGAAGATGCTCTGCGACTGGTGCAAAGAAGCTTCATTTTCCATCCTTCAGCTTTTACCCATGAACGAAGTCGGTTCCGCTTTCTGCCCATACGACGCGGTCAGTTCTTTCGCGCTGGAACCGATGTATATAGCGCTCTCCGATTTTCAGGGCTCAGCCGACAAAGGCGCAAAATTCAGAATAGATACTTTCAGGAAAAAGTTCCCCACAGGAGCTAAGAATGTCGACTATGCGGTAAAGAGCGCGAAGATAGCGCTTCTTAAAGAAATATTCTCCTCCGACGGTAAAAATTACGCCTCAAAAAATTTCAATAAATTCATTTCCGATAATGAATACTGGCTCGACGATTTCGCGCTCTTCAAGGTACTGAAGGCATACCACGAGGGCAGGCCGTGGTACGAGTGGGCCGAAGGTTACAAAAACCGAGATTTCGCGAAGCTGGACTCTTTCCGGAAAGAACATGCCGGCGATATAGATTTCGAGAAATGGATACAGTGGATCGCGTATGAGCAGTTTAAGACGGCCAAGGAATATGCCGCCTCCAAAGGTATAGCGATATGCGGGGATCTGCCGATACTTACTTCCAGAGACAGCGCGGATGTCTGGGCGCATCCGGATTTTTTCAAACTGGACTTTTCGGCGGGCGCGCCTCCGGACATGTATTGCGCCAAAGGACAGCGTTGGGGGATGCCGACGTATAATTGGGGCGCCATATCCGGCGACGGGTACAGATACATAAAAGAAAAACTCGCCTTCGCGGAAAACTTTTATGACATGATAAGGATAGATCACGTCGTAGGCTTATTTCGTATATGGAGTATTCCTTATAATGACCCGGCCATCAATGAAGGATTGAACGGCGTATTCGATCCGGCCGATGAGAATGTCTGGACGAGCCACGGCCGCGACATTCTCGCGGCGATGCTTGACGGTACTTCGATGTTGTTTTGCGCGGAAGACCTTGGCATGATACCTCGCGATTGTCCGGAGACATTGAAAGATATGGAGATACCCGGCAATGACGTCCAGAGATGGGTTAAAGACTGGGCGGTGTCGCATGATTTTCTTACCCCGAAAGAATATCGGCAGTATTCCGTCGCAATGCTTTCGACGCATGATACTACAAATTGGGCGGCGTGGTGGGAGAATGAAGCCGGGACGGTCGACGAGGCGCTCTTTATACGGCGCGCCGCTTCCCGCGGAATAGATTACGAAAAAGCGAAGGCTCTGCTATTCGACCCCGCGCGCTCGAAACACGGGCGCTTGAGATGGCTTGACAGAATAACGTCGGTCGATATTCTTGCCGATATTCTCGGAAAACGCCGCGAGGAGATCGCGGATTTCGCCGATATGTACGAGAACACGTACCGGGAGAAGGAGAAGCTGTGGGCCCGACTGGGCTTTACGGGGCCGATGGAAGAAAAATCGAAGCCCGAGATCGTCGAGAAGGCGCTCAACATAACGCTCAGGTCGAGATCGGTATTTTGCATAGAACTATTGAACGATTATTTATATTTAGCGGGAATATTCAAAGGGGATCCTTACCAGGTCAGGATAAACAGGCCGGGTACGGTAAATGGATCGAACTGGTCGCTTGTTATTCCTATGTCGCTCGAGGAACTCTTGAAAGACAAGATGAATGCTAAGATAAAAGCTATGGTGGCTATATCCGGCAGGGCGTAAAAGCAGGCTTTAAATCTTGCATGGCCTTATAATTTATTGTAGAATGTTATGTTATGAAAAAGGATGCGGTAGATAATTTTATTGTCTTCTTCGACTTCGATAATACTATCACTACCATCGACGTTATAGATGACATACTCGAGCGGTTTTCAGATAACGACGGCTGGAAGGCCCTCGAACGGAAATGGCAGAACGAAGAGATAGGCTCCCGTGAATGCCTTAAGGGGCAGATCGAAGGCGTGAGGGTATCCAGGGATAAGCTGGATGATTATTTGTCCACCGTAAAGATAGACCCGTATTTTAAAAAACTGCTTAATCTACTCGAATCCCGCAAGATACCGTTCCTGATAGTGAGTGATAATTTCGATTATATGCTTAACGGTATACTTAAGAAGAACGGTATATCCGGAGTGGAGACTTATTGTAATAAAGTCGATTTTCGGGACGAGTGGTTTGTGCCGAGTTTCCCGCATTCGAACGCGAAGTGCGGCGATTGCGCCAATTGCAAAAAGACGCACATATTAGCGAAGAGACGCCAGGGCACAAAAGCCATCTATGTAGGTGATGGGCGATCCGATGTATGCGCGTCAAAGATTTCCGATGTGGTGTTCGCAAAGGGTTATCTGAGGAAGCTTTTTAAGGAAGAAGGGTTGCCTCACGTAGCGATCGATAGTTTGAAAGATGTCTATGAATATTTTGCAGGAGAAATAACCGCGTAGGTTATTTGGGTAAAATAATTGGCCAGCCCACGCGGTTGGTATAGGATTATACGAGGAGAAAGGCATGAATAAAACGCGAGATGCGGTTTCCGCCGGTGGTAAAAAAGAACTTTCGCAGGATGAACTTTTAAAACTCGAATCTCAGTACTGTTCGTGGGGCGATACCGTTCACTATGTTGAGCGCCCCAATATATTTGCCCGCGCCAAAGGTTCCTATCTTTACGACAGGGACGGTGTGGAATATCTCGACCTGCAGATGATATATTCGGCGGTCAATTTTGGTTACGGCAACGAACGGCTTAACAATGCGCTTAAAAAGCAAATCGACCGTCTGCCACAGCTTGCCTGCCAGTATGTGCACGAGGAGAAGATCCTTCTTGCCTCGCGCATAGCCGAGAGGATCGAAACGACATTTGAGGAGAAGGGAAGAGTTCATTTTAATGTAGGCGGCGCTCAGGCGCTGGAAGACTCGATGAAGCTTGTGCGCAATAATACCGGCAGAAGCCTGGTGTTTGCGTTCATGGGCGGGTACCACGGCAGGACGCTTGCCGCCTCGGCTATAACGTCGAGCTTTCGATACAGGGAACGCTACGGACACTTCGGCGACAGGGCGCTCTTTGTGCCGTTCCCATATTGCTTCAGGTGTTTCTATGGCAAAAAGAGGGACTCTTGCGGAATGTACTGTCTGAAACAGTTCGAGAAACTGTTTGAGACG
This sequence comes from Candidatus Omnitrophota bacterium, assembly GCA_028699255.1. NCBI lineage: Bacteria > Pseudomonadati > Candidatus Omnitrophota > Candidatus Omnitrophota bacterium. The sequence continues at coordinate 71,073 of JAQVUX010000002.1, forward strand.
GAATATTACGGTGTGGTGGACAAAAAGACGAATCTTTGCGAATTTTCCGCGTTCTATATAGAGCCGCTCCAGGGCACAGGCGGATATGTGGTGCCGCCATTGGAGTATTTTGCGGGATTAAAGAAGGTGCTCGACCAATATAAGATAAAGCTCGTAGATGACGAGATACAGATGGGATTTTTCAGGACGGGTAAGTTCTGGTCCATCGAACACTTTGGCGTGACGCCCGATATCATCGTATTCGCGAAAGCGCTTACGAACGGGCTTAATCCTCTTTCGGGTGTGTGGGCGAAAGAGTATTTGATATCGCCGAAGGTATTTCCGCCCGGCTCGACGCACTCCACGTTCTCATCGAACCCGCTCGGTACTGCTACGGGTCTTGAGACGATAAAGCTTATAGAAGAATCCGATTTTGCGACGGACATTCCGAAAAAAGGCAAGTACTTTGTGTCCCGCTTAAGGAGCCTGCAGAAAAAATATCCGGAGGTGGGCCACGTTGACGGGCTCGGTCTTGCCATCAGAATAGAGATGTGCGAGAAGGATGGCTATACGCCCAATAAGAAACTAACGGATGCGATAGTCGACATAGGTTTAAGCGGAAAATTATCCGCTGGCGGAAAACATCGTGGGCTTGTTCTGGATGTGGGCGGGTATTACAAGAACGTGTTCACTCTCGCACCTTCTTTTTATATAACCGACAAGGAGATAGATCTCGGAGTAGACCTCTTTGAAGAGGCGCTTGTCATGGCTCTTAAAAAGGCGTAAGAACCGAGTTACGGATGGCCGTGATCCGCTATCCTGCCTGTCGATGTAATATTATCTTTATAGAAAACCAACTTTTTAGCATTGACTTCTTAACAGGTGTAATGTATACTTAAAAAAATGGCTAAAAAGACCGCAATTACAATATCATCTACCACGTTTTTATTCCTATCATTACTGTTTGCTGTAAACGCGAACGCGCAAAATATTCCCCCCGGGCAGGAGCCGGCCGCCGGAGCCAGCAGGTTCCAGGACGAGGCTGAGCGCCGCAAAGCCGCCGTTCAAAGTAAAGGCGTAAAAGCGCCGGAAATCGAAATGGAAGAGAAGGCCGTGTCCGCGCCTGAGGTGTCCGGCGTTACTTTCGTATTGAAGGAAGTCAGGATCACCGGGATGACTTTATTTAAACCGGAAGAATTTACCCCCGCGTATCAAAAATATATCGATAAAGAGGTTACCTTCAAGGATATTAACGATATTGCCGATATCGTCAGGTCAAAATATAAGGCCAAAGGATATCTCACCACCAATATCTATGTTCCAGAGCAGGAGATAGCCGGAGGCGTTGTTGAGATAAAGGTTGTCGAGGGTAGGATGGGCAACCTTATGATAGAAGGCAATAAGTGGTTTACGAAAAATATAATTGCGAAATATTTCCACGCAAAAAAAAATGAAATTTTAAATATAAAGACTTTTCAGAGAGACATCCTCAGACTTAACCAGAATCCCGATCTCCAGGTCAGGGCGGTAATAGGCCCCGGTAAAGAACCTCAAACATCCGACATAACTCTTAAAGTCGAGGATAAATTTCCGTATCACGTTGGTGCCGGAACCGACGATATGGGCACGCGGCTTACCGGCAAGTATAGGACATCGGTATCGGCGCGTAGTTCGAACCTCACGGGAAATAACGAATTCGTGTTTTTTAATGCGGTGGTATCCAGGTATTCAGCCGGACAATTTGTAACATGCGACATACCTATCGATACATACGGCACGAAATTCGGCTTCGATTGCTCTTATTTTACCTCGAAGATCGGCAGGGAGTTTAAGGATTACGATATTGTAGGTAATACGCTGAATTTCATTCCTCACATTACGGGCGAAATATACCTGTCGGAACGTCTCCAGATAACCGCGGATCTCGGGCTTAATATAAAATCCGTCAAGAAATATAATCATGCGGATATTACCAATGATGATGAACTGCGTATGCCGTTTTACAGGATGGATATAACGTATATGGATACATTATTCGGCGGAGGACAAACCACGTTTTCCCCCGAGATAATATTCGGTACCAGGGATTTTCTCGGCGCTTCGCCCCGGGACAATATGAAGACATCCAGGATATCCAATGGCGGCTACTTCTTCAAATATGACCATAATATACGGCGCATACAGCGCATGCCATGGGAGAGTTATGCGGTTATGCGCTCACAGTTCCAGGCCACGACTCATTCGCTTCCGTCTTCAGAGCAGTTTCAGATAGGCGGGATGAATACTGTCAGAGGTTACCCCGAAGGCGATTATCTGTCGGATATAGGCGCATCGCTCAGTACCGATTGGATATTCCCCATGTACCTGATACCGAAAGAATACAAACTGCCATATGCTAAGACGCCTCTTAGGAACCAGATACAGCCGGTTGTGTTTTTCGATATGGGCGGCGGGTATATTACGGATAAGCTTACCTATGAGAAGGGCTACAAGTTCCTCATGGGTGTGGGCGGTGGCCTTAGGATAAACTTGTATGACAAATTCTCCGCACGCATTGAGTTTGCCCAGGCGATCGGCGCAACGCCGACCGCGAATTCGGGCCCATCAACCTTTCATTTAAGCGTAAACTTCGAAGTGTAACATATTTTTCCCGCTATGCCTCCTGAATTCGATTGACTTTGTCAGTACTTTATGCTATTTTAACCTGTCAAATTCTTGGAATAATTACAATGATAGCGTCGAATATAGAATCCGTAACACGCAGAATATCAAATGCTTGTGAAAAATCAGGCAGGCAGAGCGCCGAGGTACAGCTTATTTGTGTTACAAAGACGGCGTCGATTGAAGAGATAGAGGAAGTTCTAGGCTTGGGCGCTAAAGCGCTTGGCGAAAATAGGGTGCAGGACGCCGTAAGTAAGCATAGGATAATAGGCGACAGGGCGCAGTGGCACCTGATAGGCCACTTACAGACTAATAAGGCTAAAGACGCCGTTAAAATATTCTCACTGATCCATTCTGTCGACAGCTCGCGTCTTGCCGCAGAGATAAGCGCGCAGGCGCTTAAGATAGGCAAGGTTCAGGATATACTTATACAGGTCAATGTATCGGGCGAGGCGAGCAAATTCGGTATAGAGCCGACGGCAGTGGAAGGTTTGATAAAAGAGATATCTTTATACCCTAATATTAATATTAAAGGGTTTATGACCATAGCGCCGGATACGGACGACCCCGAGAGGTCTCGTCCATATTTTAAGGCATTACGCGAACTGCGCGATCGTATCATAATCTCTGGTCCATGCTTGGGGGCGGGGAGTTCCTTGCGCAAGCCCGGATTAGAGATTCTCTCTATGGGGATGAGCGGCGATTTTGAGGTTGCAATAGAAGAAGGTTCGAATATGGTCAGGGTGGGAAGGGCAATATTCGAAGGGCATAAATGATAACAGACAAAAAGATCGGTATAATAGGATGCGGCAACATGGGCGAGGCGATTCTTTCGCGGCTTTCCGGCGCGATAGAGAAGAGCACCTCTATTATGGTTTGCGAAATGGACGCCGCCCGGCGCGATTACATACAGACAAAGTACAGGATGATCGTAGAGATAGATAATAATACCGTTGTAAAGTTTGCGGATATCATTATTCTGGCAGTAAAGCCGAAAGATTTTGAAAATGTTCTGAAGCGGGAAGTATGCTGTGGATTGTCGGATAAAAAACTCCTTATATCGATAGCCGCCGGGATAACGACGAAATATATAGAGAAGATTGTTGGTATCGACGTACCCGTAATAAGGGCTATGCCGAATATGGCCGCTGTAATAGGCGAAGCGATAACGAGTTTAAGCCGGGGCAAGAGCGCGGGCGACAAAGAGATGGAAGAGGCGCGAGAGATATTTTCCATGATAGGGGATGTCGTCGAGGTCGACGAGAAGCTTGTCGGAGCGGTTACGGCTATATCGGGAAGCGGCCCGGCGTATTTCTTCTATGTAGTGGAATCGCTGATAGAAGCCGCGAAGTCATTCGGATTTGATGATGAGACGGCATCGAAGCTCGTGCTCAAGACGGCTCTCGGGAGCGCGAAGCTTTTGGAGGCGCTGAAAGAAGATCCGGCCGTTTTATGCAGAAAGGTTGCCTCGAAGGGCGGTACTACCTCTGCGGCGCTTAGCGTTTTCGATAAGAAGAAACTTAAAAATATAATAAAGGATGCGGCGAAAGCCGCTTTAAAACGTTCGGACCAACTTTCCAAGAGGTGAATATGTTCGCAATAGGGAATATGCTTTATGCCGTCGCGACTATATTGGACTATGTGCTCACGATAGCAAATTGGTTGATAATAATAAGGGCTTTAATAAGTTGGGTGAACCCTGATCCTTATAACATGATAGTCCAGTTCCTGAATAAGGCCACCGAACCGCTTTTGGCGCCGTTCCGAAGGCTGATACCTGCGTACACGATAGGGCTCGACATATCGCCCATCTTCGCGCTTATATTCATATGGTTCCTTAAACTATTCCTGATACGCACGCTTTTCGGTATGGCGGTGAGGCTGGGATAATGAAAAAGATCGGCATAATAGGCGGAAGCGGATTTTATAATATCGAAGGCGTAGAGAATATAAAAAAGGTGGATGTTAAGACGCCTTTTGGCGCGCCTTCGGACGAGTTTGTAATAGGTTTGCTGGGCGGTGTGGAGGTGGTATTTCTCGCGCGCCATGGCAAAGGGCATACGGTATTACCGAGCGAGATAAATTACCGGGCCAATATTTACGGCATGAAGAAGCTTGGCGTCGAGCGGATAATATCAGTCTCGGCATGCGGTAGTTTAAAGGAAGAGTTAAAGCCGCTCGATATAGTTATACCCGACCAGTTTATAGACAGAACCAATATCGGCAGGCAAATGACTTTTTTTGGTGATGGTATTGTTGCGCATATACCTTTTGCAGAACCGGTTTGCGCTGAGCTGTCCGGGGCGCTTGCCGAGGCGGGACGTAAAGTCGGCGCGCGGATACATCTCGGCGGTACCTATTTAAATATGGAAGGGCCTCAGTTTTCGACGAAAGCGGAGTCGAAGCTTTACAAATCCTGGGGCGTAGATATCATCGGCATGACCAATCTCGCCGAGGCGAAGCTGGCCAGAGAGGCGGAGATCTGTTACGCGACGCTCGCCTGTATTACCGATTACGACTGTTGGCGCATGGACGAAGTATGCGAGAGCGTAACGCTTGAGATGATAATCAATAATCTTTGCAAAAATGTCGATGTATCTAAGAGTATATTGAAGACGGCTCTACCAAACCTTAAGGGAGACAGGGCCTGCTCATGTTCTTCGGCCCTGAAGGATTCGATCGTTACCAGGGCGAATTTCATTCCGGCCAGGACGCGGAAGCGGCTGGATCCGATAATAGGAAAATATATTAAATAGGAGTAATGATTACTTGGAAGACAATAAGATCGATTATAAATCAACGCTAAATCTGCCGAAGACCGATTTCCCGATGAAGGCCAACTTACCCAACCGTGAACCGATCATGCTTAAGGCATGGGAGGATGCCAACCTTTACGGGAAAATACGCAAGAAAGCCAAAGGCAAGCCCAAATTTGTTTTACACGACGGACCGCCATATGCCAATGGCAGTATCCATATGGGCCACGCCCTGAATAAAATACTGAAAGATATAGTAATAAGGTATAAGACGATGAATGGCTTCGATTCGCCGTATGTTCCCGGGTGGGATTGCCATGGGCTTCCGGTCGAGCACCAGCTTTTTAAAGAATTAAAAATGACAAAGTATGACATAGACCAGGTAAAGTTCAGGAAGATGGCTTATGACTACGCCATGAAATATGTCGATATTCAAAGAAAAGAATTCAAGCGCCTTGGGATAATGGGAGATTGGGATAACCCGTATCTTACCCTGACGAAAGGTTATGAGGCGGAGATCGTCAGGTCATTCGGGAAACTCGTCGAGAAAGGGTATATATATAAAGATCTTAAACCGATAAACTGGTGCCCCACCTGCGAGACTGCGCTCGCCGAAGCCGAGGTCGAATATGAGGACAAGGCTTCGCATTCAATATATGTAAAGTTCGACACCGTATATGATGGCATACCCGCAAGTCTTCTTATCTGGACCACGACGCCATGGACGCTTGTCGCGAACGTAGCGGTGGCGCTCCATCCCGATCTCGAATATGCGCTTGTGGATATTAAGGGGCCGGCTTTCGACGGCGAAAAATTCATCATGGCTAAAGAACTTGTTGCGCGGACGATGGAAAAGATAGGCGCCTCGGATTACGGCATATTAAAAACGTTCAGAGGCGCAGATCTCGAAGGCATGGAGGCAAAGCATCCTTTCATAGACAGGAAAGCTATGGTAGTTACGGCCGGATATGTTTCCATGGAAGACGGTACCGGATGCGTTCATATCGCGCCGGGTCACGGCCAGGAAGATTATCTGGTAGGGAAAAAGTGGAAGCTGCCTACGATAATGCCGGTAGATGCCAGGGGAAAATTCGATAATACCGCCGGAGAGTTCAGCGGCATGGAGTCTTATAAGGCCAACAGGCCCATAATAGAACGGCTGAAAGTCCTTGGGAAGCTCGTGCTGGAAGAAGAGATAAAACATTCGTATCCGCACTGTTGGCGTTGTAAGAAGCCTATAATATTCAGAGCGACCGACCAGTATTTTCTGAAGATCGACCATAAGGATTTACGTAAACGCATGCTGGATACGATAGATAACGGCATAAAGTGGATACCCGCCGCAGGCAGGGCGAGGATATCGGCTATGGTGGCCAATAGGCCCGACTGGTGCCTGTCGCGGCAGAGATATTGGGGAGTGCCCATAATCGCTTTCTACTGTAAGAATTGCAAAGAGGTTCTTCTCGACGCGAAAGTTATAGATCATGTCGCTTCCATGGTAGAAAAGGAAGGGGCCGATGTGTGGTTTGCCCGGAAAGAGGATGAACTTTTGCCTTCCGGTACCAAGTGCCGGAAATGTGGCGGCAAAGATTTTACCAAAGAGACGGATATAATAGATGTATGGTTCGATTCGGGCGTGAGCCATCAAGTAGTGCTTAAAAAGAATAAAGATCTCGACTATCCATGCGAGTTGTATCTCGAAGGTTCCGATCAGCACCGGGGATGGTTCCAGTCGGCGCTTATAACGGGCATGTCTATAGATGGTGTCTCGCCTTACAGGAATGTCCTGACGCACGGGTTTGTCGTAGACGGTGAAGGTAAAAAGATGTCAAAGTCGCTCGGCAATGTCATAACCCCGGAGCAGGTTATGAAGAAGTACGGCGCCGACATACTACGGCTATGGGTCGCCTCCAGCGACTACAGCGAGGATATCAGGTTGTCGGATGAGATATTGACGCGCCTGGCGGATGCTTACAGGAAAATACGAAATACTTACAAATACCTTTTGAGCAACCTCTATGACTTTGATCCGTTCATGGACGTGATACCGTACGGCGATATGCTCGAGATAGACAGGTGGATACTCTCGCGTCTTTCCGGGCTGATAAAAGAGGTTCAGAAGAATTACGATGCGTTCGAATTCCATAAAGTTTACCGGGATGTATACAGTTTCTGCGTTTATGAAGTTTCGTCCGTGTACCTTGATATTCTCAAGGATAGGATGTATACTTTCAAAGCTGATTCACGGGAGAGAAGGTCGGCTCAGACCGCTATGTATGAACTCCTTGTGGGGCTTTTAAAGATAATGGCGCCGATACTTATCATGACGACGGATGAAGCGTGGAGTTATGTCCGGCGCAAAGATAAAGCTTCAATACATTTAGAGTCATGGCCCCAGGAATCCGAGGAAGGCCTCCGCGAAGAAGGCCTGGACGCTAAATGGGAGCGCTTGATCGCTCTACGCGAGGCGGTGCTAAAAAAGATAGAGGAGAAGCGGCAAAAGAACGAAATAGGTTCCCCGCTCGAGGCTAAGGTGCTGTTGTCTACAGGCGACAAGAATTATAAGAAGTTGCTGAAGGACAATGCCGATATGTTAAAGTATCTCTTCATAGTTTCTCAGGTAGAAGTCGTAGAGGGCGATGCCGGCGATGGTAAACAGGATGCCTCTACCCCAGTTAATATAGATATAGTCAAAGCAAAAGGAGAGAAGTGCCAGAGGTGTTGGAACTATAGCGATAAGGTTGGTACCAACAAAAGCCATCCTACGCTTTGCGAAAGGTGCGTCAAGACGGTAGAGCATATAAAAAAATAAGTGCTTCATAAAAGTTGAAAAGGAGCGATTGCGATGATTAAAAGGAAAAAAGTCGTGAAGGCCGCGAAGACCAGGAAGGCCGCAGGTAAAGTGAAAAAAGCAAAGATTAAAAAAATGCCCAAAACAGTATTAAAAAAATACCGGGAATTATTGGTCAAAGAGAGAGAAAAGGTCGGCGGCGGACTTTCTCATATAACCGAGAACACTCTTAATAAATCACAGAGAGACGCTTCGGGTGATCTTTCCGGATATTCGTATCACATGGCTGATATGGCAAGTGACGATTACGAGAGAGAGTTTTCCCTCGGGAGAGCTACCGACGAGCAGAAGATGCTGTACCAGATCGACGAAGCGATGAAGAGGATAAAGGACGGAACGTACGGGAATTGCCTGCAATGCGGTAAATCCATATCGCAGAAGCGGCTTATGGCGCTTCCATATTCCGAGCTTTGCATAGAATGCCAGAAGGCCAATGAGGAAAAATGACATTTGCGGCGGCGTTCTTCGTATTCTGCCTCGACCGGTTGTCCAAGATAATAGCCGCGGGGAATATGTTGCATGGAGAATCGGTAAAAGTCTTTCCGGGAATATTTCATTTTACTCTGGTATTCAATAACGGCACCGCTTTTGGATTGATGAAAGGTTTTAACGCGGTCTTTGCCGTCGTCTCGGCACTGGCGATAGCGGTTATAATATTTTATGTGCTTACGCATAAAAAAATAAGGCTTGCCGAGGCGCTGGCGCTCGGCATGATACTGGGCGGGGCGCTCGGTAATCTGTTTGACAGGATGCGGTTTGGTTATGTGATCGATTTTCTCGATTTTCTCATCTGGCCTGTCTTCAATGTCGCCGATTCCGCCATAACCATCGGCATTATCATTCTGGTAATAATCTTATGCATCCGACCCTCCTCAAGCTCGGTGTAATTACCGTATATTCATACGGCGTGATGGTCGCGATAGGATTCGCGTTGTCCACGGTATTGATATACTGCCGGGCGAATAAATTCGGTATCGATAAAGAAAAGTCTGTGGATCTTGTGGTTCTTATATTGATATCCGGCATACTTGGCGCAAGACTGCTGTATATTCTTCTTAATTTTTCGTTTTATCGCGCCAATCCCTTAGAGGCGATCATGCTTTATAAGGGCGGGCTTGTCTGGTACGGTGGTTTTATATGCGCTCTTGCCATAACGGTATTATATACCCGCCTGAATAAAATGAAACTATGGCTCATCCTTGATCTCATCGCGCCTTTCGTAGCTCTGGCCCAGGCTTTCGGCAGGATAGGGTGTTTTTTGAATGGCTGTTGTTACGGGATAAAAGTTGCTCCGGGCACTTCGTTTGGCGTGACACTGCCGTGCGAATCGGATCCCAGGATACCGGTTCAGCTGATATCCGCCGGAGTATTGTTCGTTATATTCGCGATTCTCATCGTCTGGCAGAACAGGCGCCGTTTTGCGGGTGAAATAGCGTTGGCTTATTTCTTATTATATTCCGCGAAAAGATTTATAGTAGAATTTTTGAGAGGAGATAACCCTAAAATATTTTTGGGCCTTACAATATCGCAGATCATAAGTGCGGTCATATTTGCCTCCGCCATAACCGTATTCATCATAAAGAGAAAACAATGGAAAAAAAATCTTACCATTTCACGATAGTTCCCGAGGATAAGGGGAAGCGGCTGGATAAGTTCCTGGTGGAAAATCTGTCCAAGGATTTTTCCAGGGTGTTTCTGCAGAAGCTTATCAAAGACGCTTGCGTACTTGTAGATAAAGAACCGGCCAAGTCCAACCACAGGATATTGCCCGGCGAGTCGATCAGCGTTATTATCCCGAAGCCGGTTAAGTCAAAAATATCGCCGGAAAAAATAGCGCTGGATATCGTGTATGAGGATAAAAGTATCGTTGTGGTAAATAAGCCTTCAGGCATGGTCGTGCATCCGGCGCCGGGGTCGAAATCTAAGACTCTTGTGAATGCGCTTCTGGCGCATTGCAAAAATCTGTCCGGTATTGGCGGCGTGTGCAAACCCGGCATAGTTCATAGGATAGATAAGGACGTTTCGGGGCTTCTGGTCGTGGCAAAAACGGATCGCGCTCATGGCGCCCTGGCAGAACAGTTCAAGGACAAGACCGCGTCGCGCGTTTACAACGCGGTAGTCAAGGGTGTCGTCCAGATGGATAATGGCATAATAAACCTGCCTATCGGAAGGTCGGCGCGCGACAGGAAGAAGATGGCGGTCAGTTTCGAACATTCGAAAGAGGCGGTAACGCGTTACAAGGTGCTGGAAAGATTCGCGAACGCGACTCTTCTGGAAATAACTCTTGGGACCGGGAGGACGCACCAGATAAGAGTGCATCTTTCATATATCGGGCATCCCATACTTGGCGATTTAAAATACGGCACCACAATGATAGGTATTTCCAGGACGGCGCTTCATGCGAAGACGCTTGGACTGATCCATCCCGTCACGAAGAAATATATGCAGTTTAAGACCACTCTCCCACGCGATATTAAACAGTTAATAGAAAAACTGAAGAATGCCTGTTAAGGTAAATATATGAAACCGATAACAATAAAACCCTCCGGGAAGCTGACCGGCAGGATGGTCCTGCCCGGCGATAAATCTATATCACACCGCGCTATAATGATAGGCGCCGTCGCCGAAGGCAAAACTGTGGTCAGGGATATCCTCGATTGCGACGATTGCAATTATACTATAGGCGCTTTTCGATCGATGGGGATAGCCATAACAAAGACAGGGGAATATACTGCGATAGAAGGGAAGGGTTTGAGAGGGCTTAAAGTTCCGTCGGAGCATCTGAATGCCGGCAATTCCGGCACTACCATCCGTCTTTTATCCGGGATACTCGCGGGTCAGATGTTCGATACTACCCTCGAAGCCGACAGCTCGCTTTCGGCCCGGCCTATGGAGCGGATAACCGAGCCGCTCAGTCTTATGGGCGCCGATATAAAAAGTTCCGGTGGTTTTCCGCCGCTCGTGATAAAAGGCGGCAGGCTGAATCCGATAAGATACTCTTTGCCCGTATCCAGCGCGCAGGTTAAATCTGCGGTGCTGTTTGCCGCGCTTTATGCCGATGGCACCACGGTTATTGACGAGCCTTTCAAGTCGCGTGACCACACGGAGAGGATGCTTAAATATTTCGGTGCGGGCATAACTGTCGATGGCCTTAAAGTGTCTCTCGAAGGCGGGAAGAAATTAAAAGCTAAAACGCTCGATGTCCCCGGGGATATTTCGAGCGCCAGTTTTTTTATGGCGGCGGCAATACTATTAGGCGGTTCTAAAATAAGAATAGAGAATGTAGGGATAAATCCGACAAGGGCCGGTATGCTTGACGTGCTGGAGAAGATGGGTTCCAGAATAAATGTTACTAATAAGAAAAATGTATTCGAGCCGATCGGCGATATAGAGGTCGAATCGTCTCCCATACACGGCATATCGATCGGAGAGCGCGATATTCCCGGGATCATAGACGAACTGCCGATAATATTTGTGCTCGCGTCGCTCGCTAAGGGCAGGACCGTGATAAAGGGGGCCGAGGAGCTGAGGGTAAAAGAGACGGACAGGATAAACTCTATGAGCGCTAATCTCAGAGCTATGGGCGCCAGGATCAATGTCGGCTCCGGCGAGATAGTCATTGACGGTGTCGACTCTCTCAATGGCGCGAGTTTTAAAAGCTATGGCGACCACAGAACATGCATGGCTATGACTGTAGCCGCGCTCGCCGCCAAAGGCTCAAGCGCGATAGACGATACTGAGTGCGTGAATAAGTCTTTCCCCGGATTTTTCAGTGTCATGGAGGAGCTTAAGTAAACCTCGCCAATTTGTAATTGACAATGATAACGCTTTTTGTTACTATCACATGATAAAGCTTGGTTGGAGACCTCGGTACGAAAGTTGATACCATGGCAGAATAAACTTGGAGAATGCATGAATCCTAAAGGGATATGGAACGCAGGCGCGAAGTTGTATAATGAAATACTGGGGCTATTCTCGAATGATATGGGCATAGATCTCGGAACCGCTACGACCCTTGTCTATCTGAAGAACCAGGGTATAGTGCTCTGCGAACCTTCCGTAGTTGCTGTTCAGGCCGGCACATCCAATGTCCTCGCCGTAGGCGAAGAAGCCAAACGCATGCTCGGCCGCACACCCGGCAACATCGTTGCCATAAGGCCGATGAAGCACGGCGTAATAACCGATTTCGAGATATCCGAAGCGATGCTCCGGTATTTCATAAAGAAGGTTAATTCCGCGAAACCGCTTGTTCGTCCCAGAATAGTAATAGCGATCCCATCCGGCATTACCGAAGTCGAGAAGAGAGCTGTCAAAGATTCTGCCTTGCACGCAGGCGCCAGGGAAGTATTTATGATCGAAGAACCCATGGCCGCGGCTATAGGCGTGGGACTACCGATTCAGGAACCATCCGGCAACATGATAATCGATATTGGCGGCGGCACGACCGAGATGGCCGTTATATCGTTGGCCGGTGTCGTATTCTCCAAATCGGTGAGGGTCGGCGGGGATGAGCTTGACGAAGCGATAATTAATTACATAAAGAAGAATTACAATCTTATGGTGGGCGAGCGTACTGCCGAAGAGATAAAGATAAAGATTGGCTCCGTATATCCTCTGGAAGAAGAATTGAAGATGGAGGTAAAAGGGCGCGACCTGGTGGCCGGATTACCCAAGATGGTTACGGTAACGAGCGAAGAGATCCGGGAAGCGATGTCGGAACCTGTGGCACAGATACTGGAGGCGGTTCGCATAACCCTTGAGAGAACCCCGCCTGAGCTTTCGTCGGACCTGATCGAAAAAGGTATAGTTCTCGCAGGCGGCGGATCGCTTTTAAGAGGCATCGATAAGCTTATTTCCGAAGAGACGGGCTTGCCTGCGCATCTTTCGGAAGATCCGATGACCGCGGTTGCCCTGGGCACCGGTAAGGTTTTAACCGAGATAAAGTATCTTAAGCAGGTTACCGTATCCCCGCGCCTGGAAAGATAGCCGGGTGAAATTTTCGGTAGAAAATTTCTAATGTGCGCAATCAAAAAAGCAGAATATTCAAAGTCCTCGCAGTAATCGTCATATTAACCGCCCTTATAGTTACCTCCAAAACCATAACCAATTCCGCAAGAACAAAGGTTGTAGATTCCGTCTCGCCCGTCTTGAAGGGCACTCACTCATTTCTGGATTCAATAAGATCTGTGCTTCCATTTGCTTCGCTGAGAGAAGAGAACCGCCTTCTGCGCGAACGCATTAATCTTCTGAACAGGAAGGTCGAAGAGTTGAAGGCGATATCAAGCGATAATGACCGCCTTAGAGAGATATTGAATTTTAGAAAGGCGATACCCTTTACTACGGTTCCCGCCCAGGTTATCGGCAGGGATCCCTCCAATTGGTCGAATTCCATTATAATCGATAAGGGGCTGTCCGGAGGGGTAAGGCAGAACAGGGCTGTCCTTTCCACGAGGGGATTGGTCGGCAGGGTACTTGAAGTGGGAAGGTCCTCCAGCAAGATACTTCTTATAACCGATCCGAACTCGAAAGTCGGTGTCATGATAGCGAGGAACCGGCAGGGCGGTATATTGATAGGCAGGCCGGATGGGCGGTGCAGGATGATATATATTGCGCTTGATTCGGATGTTGTGCCCGGAGATAAGGTTGTTACGGCGGGATTCGGTACGATATTTCCGAAAGATATCCTTGTAGGTGAAGTGCTGAAAGTAGAAAAGGAGCCGGGGCGTTTATATAAGAGTGCCGTTATAAAGACGTCCGAAGATCTTTCCCGGCTGGAAGAGATAATGTGTATAAAATAAACAGGTTCCAGATATATCTCGTGCTCTTTACGGCGCTTTTTTTACAGGGGGCCGTTTTTAATCATCTCAGAGTATTCGGCGCCCGTCCGGATCTTTTGCTTATAGCCGTTGTTTTTTTCGGTCTTTTCCTAGGGCCGGGGGCCGGGCTGGAGGCCGGTTTTGCGGCAGGACTTTTTAAGGATATATTCGCTCTGGACTTTTTCTGGATAAATGCCGGCATAATGGGCATAACCGGATTTATCGTAGGAATGCTGAATACCCAATTTTTCAAAGAGTCCAAAAGAGCGGATTTTATGCTTGTTTTTATTTTTACGATATTTTCCATGTCTTTGCATTATGCCATAGCGGCGATCCTGTCCAATTCCATAGCGCTTAACTTCCGCGAGTTTTTCATAAGTTCCGTTATCCCTACCGCCGCATATACAGGTCTCGTATCTATTCCAGTATGCGTGAAGTTGCTCGACATCTACCGTTTAAAAGAGACGGGTGATTACCTGTGAAGGACAGAATACTTATTATTATAGTCAGCGTTCTGTTCGTCTTGTTGGGCATGGGCCTCTTCTACAATCAGGTGATAAGATTTGGTTACTACTCGCATCTCTCAAAAAATAATTCGATAAGGATATTGCCTATAGACGGCCCGCGGGGTAACATTTTTGACAGGAACGGAACGCCGGTTGTTTCCAATCGGATATCTTTCGACGTCGCGGTGGTGTATCAGGAATTACGGAACAGGCAAAAATTGATAACCGCTCTCGTCGAAACGCTTAAACTGCCGGGCAGGGATATGGTTCGCGCGCTTGATAAAGCCAGGGCGAGGCCTTATGCGCCGATAACAATTCTGGAGGATATAGATAAGAATAAGGCCATCATGCTTGAGGAGGCGGGATTCGACCTGGACGGGTTAACCATAGAAACGCGTTCGAAAAGGAATTATCTCTACGGCAATATCGCTAGTCATGTTTTTGGTTACTTAAGCGAGATAAGCGAAGACGAACTGGAGGATCTGAAGGACTATGGCTACAGGATGCGGGATCTTATCGGGCGCTCAGGCCTTGAAAAATATTATGAGACAGATCTCAAGGGGACCGATGGCGGAACCCAGATAGAGGTCGACAGTCGCGGCAGGGAGACGCGGATACTGGGCGTAAAAGAGCCGTCGAATGGTAAAGACCTGTATCTTACGCTGGACATATCCCTGCAGTCGGTTTGCGATAGGCTTCTGGGTGAAAGAAAAGGGGCCATATGCGTTATCGATCCACGTAACGGAGAAATCCTGGTTCTTGTCAGCCATCCGGCATTCGATCCGAATGTCTTTGTCGATCCGGAATTATCGGATCAGAGGGTGAGATTATTGAAAGACCGGGTGGGTCGCCCCATGTCGAACAGGGCCATATCAGGACTTTATCCGCCGGGTTCGATATTTAAAGTGGTGACGGCTTCCGCCGCGATGGAAACGAAAAAAATAAAAGCATTTACCAGATTTTTTTGTCCGGGAAGTTATCAGTTGGGCAAAACTAAATTCGACTGTTGGAAGAGCGAAGGGCACGGTTCGCAAAATGTCGTAGAAGGGCTCATGAACTCCTGCGACGTGTTTTTTTATAACGCAGGCCGCTCTGCCGGCGTCGATGCTATGGAGGCGTACTCAAAATTATTCGGTCTTGGCCGTTCGACGGGTATAGATCTGCCGGACGAAGTTAACGGGATAGCGCCGGGGCGAGCATGGAAGAAAAGTTTCAGAAATGCGCCGTGGTATGAAGGGGATACGGTAAACTATTCGATAGGCCAGGGATATCTTCTGGTAACCCCGATACAGGCTACGATCATGACGAGCGTTATAGCCAATAACGGGCGTCTTGTCAGGCCATATATTGTAAAACGGGTCGGGGATACTGCCATGATCCATCAGGAGCCAAAATATATCGGGTTGAAAGCCGATACTATGAGGGCGATACGCGAAGGGTTGTATCAGGTTGTGAATGATGAGAATGGTACCGGCAAGCGCGCCAAGGTTGAAGGTGTTGTAGTCGCCGGCAAGACCGGTACGGCAGAGAATCCGCATGGCCGGACGCACGCATGGTTCGCCGGGTTCGCGCCGTATGATAATCCGCGTGTATGTCTTGTCGTGTTTTTAGAGCATGGCGGTAAAGGCGGTTTGGAACCGGCCGAAATAGCGCGCGGTATATTTGAGGAAGCGAGAAAAAAAGGGTACCTGTAATTTTATGAACAGGCATAAGGATTTTGACAAATTATTGATTATCATGGCGTTTGTAATATTTGCGATAGGAGTTGCCGCCATATACAGCGCCACAAAAGCGAAGAATCTGCCGGTTGCGGACAGCTTTTTTTTCAGGCAGATAAGTTGGATGGGTATTGCCGTCACGCTTCTGGCTCTGATAGTGTCCATTTCTTATCAGAGGTTCGTAGATATGGCGTATGTTTTGTACGGGGCTAATCTCGCGCTTCTTGTATTAGTTTTGGTGTTGGGCCATGCGCGTATGGGGGCTCAAAGATGGTTTTCAGTAGGCGGGTTTGCCTTCCAGCCTTCCGAATTTATAAAATTGACTCTTATACTTGCGCTCTCTAATTATGTGGCGGCAAAGAAAGGCCGTATGTCGGAACTGCGGAATCTTTTAATACCGACGATTCTTCTTGCGGTGCCATTTGTACTCGTCCTGTTGCAACCCGACCTGGGCACAGCTTTATTATTGATACCGGTATTTTTCGCTATAATGGTTGTCGGCGGCGCACAGCTTAAATATTTAGGGGCCATGATACTCGTGGGGCTGGCAGGCCTTCCGTTTTTCTGGCACTTCCTGCGCGATTATCAGCGTCAGCGTCTCATGGTATTTGTAAATCCGAACATAGATCCTCTGGGTGCCGGTTATACGATAATCCAATCGAAGATCGCGGTCGGTTCCGGAGGGCTCTTCGGTAAAGGGTGGCTGAATGGAACGCAGAATCAGCTTAATTTTATTCCCGAGAGGCATACAGATTTTATTTTTTCGGTTATAGGCGAAGAATGGGGATTTCTGGGCGCGGCGGCTCTATTGCTCATGTATTTTTTTATAGTGAAGCGGGCGTTCAATATAGCGGATCTGACGAGCGATATTTATGGCAAGGCGATAGCATCCGGTGTTGGAGTAATGATAGGACTGCAGGTGGTCATAAACATATCGATGACTATCGGGCTCATGCCGGTAGTGGGCATACCTTTGCCGATGATAAGCTACGGCGGCTCATCGCTCATTACGACCGTCGTCGCGATCGGGCTACTTCTGAACGTCGGCCTGCGCCGTTCGACGTTTTGAGGCAAAGGTTTTGCGTATTTTTCTTATAGAATAGCGATAGAATGTGCTGTGCCTCTGTGGCTTGCTCCGGACGCTCGGCCGATTCCAGCGATCGGCCTCGCTCCATAAAATTTTTCGTACCCGAAAGGAAGACCCTTTCGGGATTCATGCCTCGTGGGACGCGAAATTTTAGCCATGTAAAATTTCGCTGCGGGAAAAGTTCTCGCATCTGCTCGAACTTTTACGCCCCACTCGGCACGAATCCCTGCGGGCCTTCCCTCAGTGGTGAGCGCGCTCCAACAAGTAGGGCACCCTTAAGGGTGACCTACAAATGTGGATAACTTTTAGATGCCCGCATCCGTTAGGACCCGTAAAAATTTCTATATAATCTATGGATAACGAAAAGCTGAACGAATTGCTATTGACGGTTCAAAAACCCGGACGATATGTCGGCGGGGAATGGAACGCTGTCCGCAAAGAATGGACGCCCGCCCGGACAAAATTCCTGCTCGCGTTTCCCGACGTGTATGAAGTGGGTATGTCCAACCTCGGCATGAAGATACTTTACGGCATACTCAACGGCCGCGATGATTGCCTGTGCGAACGTGTCTTCTCGCCATGGCGCGATTTCGAAGCGGTTTTGCGTAATAACGGCATCAGTATTTTTTCGCTCGAATCCCGTCGGCCCATAAAAGATTTCGACATAATAGGTTTTAATCTCAGCTATGAACTAAGCTATACGAACGTTCTTAATATGCTGGATCTCGGCGGCATCCCAAAGCTATCTTCGGAACGCTCTGCCGGTGAGCCGCTTGTTATAGCTGGCGGCTCTGCTGTATTTAACCCCGAGCCCATGGCCGATTTCATAGACGCGTTCGTTATAGGGGACGGAGAAGATGCTGTGTCGGAAATACTGGAAACGTATAACAGATACAAAGCCGACCGGAAAGATCTATTAAGACAATTGGCAAAGATAAAAGGCGTCTATGTTCCGTCGTTGTATGGCGTCGAATACAATGAAGACGGAACGATACGAAAGTTTTTTTCAACCGATCCCGCCGCGCCGGAAAAAATCGAAAAACGTACGATTAAAGATTTGGATGACGCTTTTTATCCTGTAAAACAGGTCGTGCCGAACGTGCAGGTTGTTCATGACAGATTGGCCATAGAGATAATGCGAGGCTGTAAACACGGCTGTGCCTTTTGTCAGGCCCAGGCCATCTACAGGCCGTGCCGCGAGAGGTCGAAAGAGCGTATTCTGAAGATTGCCACAGAGGCGTACCAAATGACCGGATACGACGAAATATCGCTCCTTTCACTATCGAGCATAGACCATTCAGGACTGAAAGACATAATAGACGCGCTGAACCGCGAATTCAGCGGTAAATCGGTTTCGATATCCGTTCCGTCGTTAAGGATAGAGGACGCCTTAAAAGATGTCCCGTTCCTTATCTCAAAAGTCAAAAAATCCGGCCTTACATTTGCCCCCGAAGCGGGGAGCGACCGCATGCGAAAGCTCGTTAACAAGAATATCAGTATTGACAATTTGTTCGCCGCGCTCTCCGAATCTTTCCGCGCCGGGTGGCGTCATGTTAAACTCTATTTTATGATAGGCCTGCCTCAGGAAGGGGCGGAGGATATTCAGGGCATAATCGATCTTATATACAAGGTGTCCGATGCCAGAAGGGAAGTTGACGGAAAGTCGGCAAATGTTACCGCCAGTATAAACGCTTTTATACCGAAGCCGCATACCCGGCTCGAACGCTCAGCCATGGATAATATCGGGTCGCTGGAAGAGAAGAGGATTGCGCTGAGGAAATCGATGAAGTCTAAATTTGTTGAAATCGATTTTCATCCATTTAATATGAGTTTCATAGAGGCTGTTTTTGCCAGGGGTGATAGGCGATTGGGGAAAGCTATCTTTGAGGCATGGAAAAAAGGCGCTAAATTCGACGGTTGGCAGGATATATTCAATATTGGTCTCTGGACGGATTCATTCGCGGCCACAGGGATCGACCCCGCATTCTACGCGAACAGGGCACGACAGCAGGAAGAAACCTTGCCGTGGAGCTTCATAAAGTTATAGTTTTTTGCCTCCCATTTGACAAATGTTAATCCATATAGTATACTTATGAATGCCGTTAATAATACGGTCAATTTATCACTATTTTCGGATCCTAATCCAAATCATTTAAGGAGGCACGATGGGTATCTTTAAAAAGATAGCGTCTGCGAATAAGGGTCTCAGATATAAGCTGTTGCTCGCCTTCAGCCTAATGTCTATAATACCGCTACTTGCCTGCACATATATCATCTCGTTATACGTATTTCCTCAGATAGATTCGTTGGCCACTACCAGTATAGTTATATTTGTATCAATATTAATAGCCCTGCTCGGCTTATTTCTTGCCAGGAGCTTGGTCGATCCCGTCATTGATATGGCTATCGAGGCGAATATGATAGCTAACGGGCAGTACGATAGGAGCCTGCGCGCCCAAAGCGATGACGAGGTGGGAAACCTGGCCGCATCGATAAATGTTATGACGCAAAAGATAAAGACCAATCTCGACGAATTGAAGTCGTACGGCCAGAAGATGAGAGAGATCAATACGGATGTGCATAAAAAAGTCCTGGCCCTATCGAGCCTTTTGCAAATAGGCGATGTGATATCTTCGGGTTCCATAAAACTTGAGCCGATCCTTGAGATGGCGGTGGAGAAGGCGTCGCTTCTTTTCGACACAGGTTTCTGCGTTTTGTATACGGCTAAAGATAGCGAATCGGACTTTATATGCACGGTAGAATCAGGAGAGGATGCCGAGGGATTGAAGGAGATTACTATAAAAAGAAAGGCGCATGGTTTTTTGGAGAATGCGGTGACGGCCCGTTCCATTCTGGCGATCGATGCCGGTTCGAAGCAATCTAAAGATACCGAAGATTTTAAGGCGAAATACAGCATCAAGTGTTTTATCGCCATACCCATATATTCAGGAAGGAGGAACTTCGGCCTTTTGATGATAGGAAGCAGGGTTGCCGAACAGAGGTACAGGAATGAAGACGTGGAGTTGGCCAAGGTTTTTGCAAAACAGATCGTAATAGCTATCGAGAGCGATCTTCTTAATAAAAAGACCGACGAGCTGGAAATAAAAGACGAATTAACCGACCTGTATAACAAGAATTTCATACTTAGCAGGCTTGCCGAAGAGATAAAGCGGGCCATATTTTACCAGAGGCCGTGTTCATTTGTTATATTTGGTATAGATGATTTTGTCGGATTCAGGAATACGCATGGAGAGCTGGCCGCGGAAGAAGCGCTCCGGCGCGTGGCGAAGCTTATACGGGATAATATGGTGCCGATAGGCAAGGCCGCCAGAATATCGGCGGATGAATTCGCGATACTGCTTCCGGAAAAGAATAAGAAAGAGTCTTACAATATTGCCGAGGAGATACGGAAAAAAATAGAAGCATCCAATTTTGTCAAGACGGGCACCGGAACATTGACGGTAAGCGGAGGCGTTAGCGAGAATCCGTTAGACGGCGCTACGGGCGAAGAGTTATTTAAAAAGGCTGACGCTTTATTGAGAGAAGCCAAGACGTCCGGCAAAAACAGGGTGATAATGTAATGAAAGGCGAGCTTATGACCAACGATATGAATAAATATCTGAATTTGATGGTCGAAAAGAACGCGTCCGATATTCATATAGGCGCCGGCATGCCTGTGCATTTGAGGGTTGATGAAGTGCTTGTGCCCGCAGATACAAATGTGCTTACGGTTGAAGACGCCAGGAACCTTATCTATAGTCTTCTGTCGAGTGAACAGAAACAGAAATTCGAACGGGAACTGGAACTCGATATGTCTTTTGGCATCGCAGGGGTGGGGCGGTTCAGAGTGAATGTTTTTAAACAGAGAAGTTCAGTATCCGCCTCGATGCGGCTTATCCCGCATGAAGTATGGTCGTTCGAGCAATGCGGCCTGCCATCTTCGACTGTGCTGGATTTTTGCAACAGGCCAAAGGGCTTGGTGCTGGTAACTGGCGCGACGGGTAGCGGAAAGTCCACAAGCCTTGCGTCCATGGTCGATTGGATAAATAAGAACCGGGCTTGTCACATCGTTACGATGGAAGACCCGATAGAGTTTCTGTATAATAATAAGAAGGCTATAATAGACCAGCGCGAGATATACAGTGATAGTCATTCTTTCGGCGCGGCACTCAAGCACGTTTTGCGTCAGGATCCCGATGTTATATTGATAGGCGAAATGCGCGATCTTGAGACGATCGAGTCGGCGCTTATTGTAGCCGAGACCGGACATCTTGTCTTCGCGACGCTTCATACATCCGATTGTGTCCAGACGATAAACAGGATAATCGACGTATTCCCCGCCCATCAACAACAGCAGATAAGGACACAGCTGTCATTTGTCCTCCTCGGCGTGATGTCACAGCAACTCATTCCTAAGGCTTCGGGCCAGGGCCGGGTGCTGGCTACTGAGGTGCTGGTCGTTACACCGGCGATCAGAAGCCTTATCAGGGAATCAAAGGCTCATCAAATATATTCCGTCATACAAACTTCGCAGAAAGACGGGATGAAGACGATGAACCAGTCTCTTTATGAATTGTATCAAAAG
The DNA here is from genome assembly GCA_028699255.1 of Candidatus Omnitrophota bacterium. NCBI lineage: Bacteria > Pseudomonadati > Candidatus Omnitrophota > Candidatus Omnitrophota bacterium. Next base: position 93,032 of record JAQVUX010000002.1, read on the forward strand.
AAACTTATATCGAGCGATGAGATGCTCGCTCGCAGTACGGATCCCGAAGACCTAAAAAGGATCTTTAAGAAATAAGAGGCCATATGCCGTCGATAAAACGCATAGTGTCCAAACAATTGGGTGAACTGCTACTGGAGAGAGGGATAATAAACCAGGCGCAACTCGAGAAGGCGCTCAAACTTCAGAAAGAGAAGGGCGGCCTGATAGGGCAGATCCTTGTTATGCTGGGATTCGCCAAAGAAGAGGAGATCGCCCAGGCGCTTACGGTTCAATATGGTTTTCCATATCTTCCGCTGGAATTCTACGATATCAACGCAGAGGCGATAAAGCTGATCCCCGTTAATGTGGCTATACAATATAATCTCGTTGCTATCGATAAGATAGGTGATCTGCTGACGATCGCCATGTCGAACCCGCTTAATTACCAGGCCGTCGAAGATATCGAAACGCTTACCAAATGCAAGGTCCAGGTTTTTGTCAGCACGATGACCGACATAACGAACGCGATAACGAAATGTTATAAAAAAGATGATACTCGAACTTAAAAATAAACTTACAAAGATACTTATAGATAAAGGTCTCTTGAAGCCAAGCGATCTTGAGAGGGCGCTTTCCGTCCAGAAGGAGAAGGGTGGAAGCCTGAGCGATGTATTAGTCGAACTTGGACTGGTGACCAGAGCCGATCTTATGATAGCGCTGAGTTACGGCCTGGGCATACCGCCTATCAATCTTTCGCGTTATAAGATAGACCCCGCCGTTATTAAACTTATCCCTAAAAAGATGGCCAGGAATTACAAGATATTGCCTCTATCTAAGATAGGCGATACGCTGGTGCTGGCGATAGCCGATCCTCTCAATATATTTTTCGTAGACGATATAAAAACGCTTACGGGTTTTAAAATAAGTCCGGTTATTGCCACCGAAAAGGATATAACGGAGGCACAGAGGCAATATTACGATGAAGACACCAATGTGGCCATCGAAAAACTTGTCGGAGATATGGAAGAGGCCAGGAATATAAAACTGCTGGATGAAGAGGTGGATGGTGCCGTGCAAAGCTCGTCCGAACTTTTAAAGATAACGCAGGATGCGCCTGTCGTGAAGATAACGAATATTCTTCTCGCGGAGGCGGTAAATTTAAGAGCGAGCGATGTTCTTATCGAGCCTTTACAGAAGGAGTTGAGGGTTCGTTACAGGGTGGACGGCATATTGCATGAAGGCAGGCGATCTCCTATAAAACTTCACAATGCCATAATATCGCGGTTGAAGGTAATGTCGGATCTTGACATAGCCGAGAGGCGCCTGCCTCAGGATGGCAGGTTTAAGGTTAAACTGCATGGAAGAGAGATCGATTTTAGAATATCGGTTATACCGTCAAGCATGGGTGAGAAGATAGCGTTGAGGATATTGGATAAGTCCCAGGCGACGCTCGATATAGAAAAACTGGGTTTCGATGAAAGATCTCTCGTGGAGATAAGAAAAGCGGCCGCCAGGCCTCACGGCATGATACTAATTTGCGGCCCGACGGGATGCGGTAAGACCACGACCCTGTATTCGATCATGCAACACGTGAATTCTCCGGAAAAAAATATCGTTACGGTAGAAGATCCGGTTGAATATCAAATAGAGGGAGTGAATCAGGTTACCTCTTTGCCCGAAATAGGGATGACGTTTGCCGCGGCGCTGAGATCGATCCTCAGACAGGATCCTAATATCATAATGATAGGCGAAATAAGGGATTTCGAGACCGCGGATATAGCTATAAAGGCGGCATTAACGGGGCATCTGGTTTTGAGTACCCTGCACACCACCACCGCGACCGGTTCCGTCATACGCCTTATAAATATGGGTGTTGAGCCTTTTCTGATAACCTCTTCACTTGTAATGGTCGGCGCCCAGAGACTGGTCCGGCGCATATGTCCGGTGTGCAAAGAGCCATACGAACTTGATGCGGAAGTCGCCGCACGGCTCAATATAAAACCGGATAAAGGCAAAGTGGTATTTTACAGAGGTAAGGGATGTAATAACTGTTTCAAGACGGGGTATAAAGGCAGGGTAGGTTTGATTGAGGTACTTGCTTTGACTCCGGGTATCAAAGCGCTTGTTATGGAAAATGCTCAGGAACACCGTATACGCGAAGCGGCCCGGCGCGAAGGCATGATGACGTTAAGAGAAAATGGCGTTAAGAGAGTGTTAGAGGGGCTTACCACGCTGGATGAGGTTTTGCGCGTAACTGTTGGAGATCAGGACATCCCCTCCGTATAATGGTATGGTACGATGAAATAATGTTGAGCGAGGAATAATGGCTGAATCCTTAAAAGATAAATTAGTTAAAGCGCTGATCGATGGAAAACTGGTCAAGGAAAAAGACCTTGATACGGCTCTTGCTATTCAGCGCAAATCCGGCGGCTCGCTCGGGAAAATACTTGTCGAAAACGGTTTTGTTTCAGAAAAAGAGATGATGATCGCGATGAGCCGCCAGCTGAATATGCCGCCCATTGACCTTTCCAAATACAAAATAGACAAGTCGCTTTCCGAATTGATCCCTGAAAAAGTCGCCAGGCAATATCAGCTTATTCCTATATCAAAGCTCGGCAAGGTGCTCACCGTGGCTATGTCGGATCCTCTAAACCTTTTTGCCATAGATGACCTCAAGATATTGACTAATTATAAGATAGATCTGGTTATCGCCACGGAAAACGATATCAGGGAGGCTATAAATAATTATTACGGATTGCATGCGCAGGAGATATCAAAGATATTGGAAGAGATACCGCATTATGATCTGGAAATTGCAGGAAAAGATGCGGAAGAGGATATGGATGTAAGTGACATAGCGGAACAATCTAAGAGCGCTCCGATAGTTAAGATAGTGAACCTTATTTTAAACGAGGCCATGAAGCGCCGTGCCAGCGATATACACATAGAGCCGGCTGAAAAAGCTCTGCGCATACGCTACCGGATAGACGGTAATCTCCGCGAAGTTCTTAGCCTGCCCAAGAAGAATCAAAATGCCGTAATAGCCCGTCTGAAGATAATGTCAAAACTCGATATAACGGAAACGCGACTTCCCCAAGATGGCCGTTTCAAGATAAATTTCGACGGTAAAGAGATCGATTTCCGCGTGTCGGTACTGCCGATAGCTTTTGGCGGTAAGATCGTTTTGAGGGCCCTCGACAAAGCCAATTTAAGTACCGGTATAGAAAAGCTGGGATTTTTGCCCGGGCCGATGAATACGTTTAAAACGGCGCTTAAGAGTCCTTACGGCATGATATTGGTGACCGGACCTACGGGAAGCGGTAAGTCCACGACGCTATATTCCATAATTACACAGCTTAACACTTCGGAGCGGAACATAGTGACGCTCGAAGATCCTGTCGAGTATGAGATTGAAGGTATTACTCAGATACCGGCAAGACCGGAAATAGGGCTTACATTTTCCAGCGGACTCAAATCCATTCTTCGGCAGAGCCCGGATATCGTCATGGTCGGTGAGATCAGGGATTCTGAGACGGCGGATATCGCCATAAAGGCGTCTCTGACAGGACAGCTGATCATGAGCACTCTGCACACCAACGATTCGGCCGGCGCGGTAACGCGCCTTATCGATATGGGCGTCGAACCATTCCTGGTTGCCTCGAGCCTCGTCCTGGCGTCCGCTCAGAGGTTGATGAGGAAGATATGCCCTAATTGCAAAACGGCCGTCGACATACCGGAAAGCGCGTTGAAAAGGTTCGGTTTAAGTCATGAAGACGCCGAGCGGCGCGGTGTGAAGAATTTTTATCATGGTAAGGGGTGCGCAAAATGCAATAGTACCGGCTATTACGGCAGGATAGGCATTCTGGAGGCGCTTCTTATCGACGACAAAGTACGCGACATGATAATGAAGAAAGTTTCCAGCGATGTCATAAAAGATTACGCTGTAAAGGAACTGCACATGATGACGCTCAGAGATAACGCCGTGGAAAATTTAATGAGCGGAGCCACTTCGTTCGAAGAGGTGCTACGGGTTACTTCGGAGGATTAAAGGTATATGAATTTTAAATATACAGCCAAAGACATGAACGGTAAGAATATCTCAGGCACGCTTGAAGCCCCGGACCGTTCCTCTGCGATAGGCGGGCTAAGGAAGAAGGAACTTATTATAATATCACTCTCCGAAGAAGCTTCCCATTCAATGTTCTCGATGCGTTTTGGCTCCGGGAAGAAGATAAAGATCGACGACCTTGTGATATTTTCGAGACAGCTGGCGACCATGGTGGATGCCGGTATTCCTCTTGTAGGCGCGCTCGACATACTGAGCGAACAGGTCGAGAACAAGACTTTTGCCGAAATCGTCGTCGATATCCGTAATAAAGTCGAAACGGGGTCGAGCCTTTCGGAGGCGTTGTCTGCGCATAAAAAAGTGTTTTCACAGCTTTTCGTTAACATGGTAAAAGCCGGAGAGTCGAGCGGTATGCTCGACGAGATACTCGATCGCCTTGCGCTTTATCTGGAAAAGACGAGTTCTCTTCAGCGAAAAGTAAAATCGGCGCTCGTCTATCCTGCAGTAGTGACAAGCATGGCTTTGGGCATAACACTCCTTCTTCTCTTAAAAGTCATCCCGGTCTTTAAAGGCATATTTTCGGGTTTTGGAGCCCAGCTCCCAATGCCGACCCTGGTACTTATTACGATAAGCGACGCCCTGCAAAAATATTTTATTATCTGCGCCGGAGGGGCGATAGCCATCGGGTTTTTAATATTCCGGTTTTTCAAGACCGAAAAAGGGCGGCTTATGTTCGATAGCGCATTACTGCGGCTACCGGTATTCGGCATACTATTTACCAAAGTTGCGGTAAGTAAGTTTACCAGGACTTTTTCCACCCTTGTCAAATCGGGCGTTCCAATACTGTCGTCGCTGGAAATAGTCGGGAAGACGTCCGGTAATAAGCTTGTCGAGCGCGCGATAGAAGAAGTTCGCGCTAATGTCCGCGAGGGGGAGGGCATAGCGGAGCCTCTTTCGCGATCCAAGATATTTCCCCCTATGGTTACCAGGATGGTATCCGTTGGTGAACAGACGGGGCAATTGGAGAAGATGCTGTCGAAGATAGCGGATTTTTACGATGAGCAGGTCGATGCTTCGGTAAGCGGCCTTACCAGCATGATGGAGCCCCTGATCATAGCTTTTCTGGGTATTGTTATAGGTTCGATAGTCATATGTATGTTCCTGCCTATATTCAAGATAACATCGATAGTTAGCGGGTAAATTACCCCATACCCTTGACAAACCGGCATTTATAAGGTAAACTTACATAGGTTTTTTAAAATATTCCCAATCGTGGGAGAAGGGAAGGTGAAATAATAAAATGATGATAATGTTGAGAAAGAAAGGCTTTACGCTTGTTGAAATAATGATAGTAGTCGCAATCATCGGTCTATTGGCGGCGATAGCCATTCCGAACTTTGTCAGAGCCAGGCAGAAAGCTCAGGCCGAGGCGTGCATAGCTAACCTCAGGCAGATAGAGGGGGCCACTCAGGTATGGGCTGTTGATACCGGCGCGGCTGATACCGCTACACCTACATGGAACGATCTGGTTCCGAACTATATCAGGACTCAGCCTGCGTGCCCGGCTGGCGGGAATTATACGCTTGCCACGGTTAATAACAGGCCGACATGTTCGGTTGGCAATACAGTTAGCCCCGCGCATTCTCTGTCATAATATCGGCTAAGAACGCGTGTTGTATAAGCAAAAGCTCCGCATGAAATGCGGAGCTTTTGTATTAGGCCCATCGTCTTGACAAACCCCCAATATTATGATACTTTAGTATCATTATCATGATATATGATTAATATTTAGGACTATTATTATATATGAGCGTGTTTAGAAAAAAAGGTTTTACTCTCATCGAAATAATGATCGTAGTCGCGATCATTGCTATAGCTTTGGCTATAGCAATCCCGAATTTCTTTCGCATGAGCTCCATATCGAAACAGACCGTTTGTATAAACAATCTGAAGAAGATAACGGCGGCTGTTGAGCAATGGGCAATAGATAATAATATAACATCAGGAGCCGATATTTCCACGGAGCAGGAAGACAGTATGTATGCGAACTACATACGCAATGGTAAACCAAAATGCCCCTCCGGAGGAGATTATGTGCTTAGCGCGGTAGGCTCTAACCCGCAAGTCCGATGTACCTACGAGGACGAAGGGCATAAGTTATGACGAAAACCTCGGGAGCCAGCGTAGGTATCGATATCGGCGCTTCACTCATAAAGATGCTACAGGTTTCCGGTCCGGCGGAGAAACCGATTATAACAGGTATGGGTTTTAAGGATGTTTCAGGCCTTTCGGGTGCGGAGATATCGGACTCGCTGAAATCTCTCGCATCGGAATCGCGTATATCCGCCAAAGAAGCGGTCATATCTCTTTCGGGTCCTTCGGTCATAGTCAGATTCATAACACTGCCTAAAATGAATGAATCCGCGCTAAAAGGCGCCATACGTTATGAAGCCGAAAAGTTCATTCCTTACAATATAAGCGATTGCGTTGTCGATTTTCAGACGCTTAATAAAGACGATAAAGAAAACAAATTCGGGATACTTCTTGTTGCCGCAAAAAAGGAATATGTCCAGGAAAAGATCAAGACTGTTGAAAAAGCCGGTTTTTCGGTCAGGGTGGTAGACGTCGACAGCTTTGCCGTTACCAACGCGTTTTTGCGAAACCATAAAACGATCGATCCGAATAAATCATACGCTGTATTGAATATGGGTGGCGTGCATACCAATCTCAGTATATTGAAGGGCGATATCATACACTTTGTAAGAGACGTAGCGATTGGCGGCAATGATTTTACATTTGCCATATCGCGGCGTCTTGGAGTAGATCAGAAGTCGGCCGAGGAACTAAAGTTGCGTCCGGTTAAAGAGAAGGAGCAGGAGATAGCCGAGTGTGTTAAGAACAGTTTTAACGATCTCCTGGACGAGATAAAACTCTCTTTTGGATATTATGAAAATCAGGCCGGGAAGGGCGTGGACGAAGTATACATCTCGGGTGGTTCGGCTAACATGGGCGGCTTTAAGGATGCTTTCGAAGATGCGTTGGGAGTGCAACCCATATCCTGGGATCCATTGGAGTTTATGGATGTTTCTTCGGTAGGAATAGATGCGGAAGCCCTGTCCGGAGTGAGAAGTTCTTTTGGCATAGCCGCGGGCTTATGTTTACGATAGGTTAATATGATAACGATAAATCTATTACCGGAAGAGTTGAGGGCAAAGGAGTCTTCCCTTACACAGTTTAAGATAGACTTCAAGGGCAATGCCCGGCTTTTCAAAAATGTCGCGATATCGGCCGTAGCCGTACTTATAGTGACACACATCGTCCTGTTCTTCATAGGAGCGAGAAGCTCGAGTTTATCCAGCGGCCTGGAGCGAAAGTACAGCCGCCTTTTACCGGAGAAGAAGGAGTATGAATCCCTGAAGGTGGAAGCGGATATAGCGAATGGTAAGGCAAAGGCCATAGACGAACTCCTCGCAAATCGCTTTAGCTGGGCCGGAAAACTGAACGAACTGAGCGATTGCGTACCGCAGGGCATATGGTTGACGGACCTTTCATATGACGAGAAAATGAGTCAGATAGCGGTGCAGGTTCCGGTTTCCTCAATGCGTTCCGGTGTTAAGAAAGAGATAACAAAAACCGAGACGAAAGAGGCTGTGCTTAGGTATCTCAATATTTCGGGATATGCGACCAGCATGGGAGAACAGGGGACGGCGCTTGTCGGTAAGTTTATTGCCCAAATGAAAGAGAGCGCGGCTTTCTTCGCTGATTTTAGCGAGATAAAGCTCGAGTCGATAAAAAGCGAAAAGGTTTTGGAGCAGGAAGCCATGAGCTTTAAAATAACGTGTCAATTTAAGAATTAACTGGTGGGCTTATGGGAAAATTTCAATTAGACCTGAAGAACGCAAAACAGGTGACTATCATCGCTGTGGCCGCGACCGCAGGATTTTTATATCTGTATGTCAATTTTTTACTATTGCCGCAGATATCGGGCATAGCTAAGGCGTACAAAAAATTGAATAATATTTCGAGCGAGGTCAAGGCCGCGGAACGAGATGTCTCTCAGGTTGAAGGTTTGAGAAAACAGGTGGCGGCTTCCCGCGACAGGATAGAATCTTACGAAAGGACCTTGCCGGCCGGCCAGGAGATACCAAAATTACTTTCGGATCTTTCGGACATGGCCAAGAGGTCGGGCGTTAAAATAGTAGGCATAACGCCATTACCGCCCAAAGATGATAAGGTACCAACTCAAACTATATATCAGGAGATACCGATACTTATAAGCGCTAAGTCCGGATATCATGAATTAGGCAGATTCATTTCCAACCTTGAAACTTCTGACAGATTCATGAAGGTGGCGGATATAAGCATAAAATCCAATAAGTCTGCTCCTAAAAGGCATGACGTAGAGATACTCGTTTTGACATACATACTTTTGGTGAATGGATGACGTTAAAAAAAACTATCGTATTTTCGACTTTAACGCTTGTGATGTTGCCGGCTTTTCTTATGGCGGACGGTGTGGCGTACGATCCTCATGCAAAACGGGATCCGTTTGTGCCGTTGATAGGACAGGAACGCCCTACGTCTCTGGCGCCCCTCGCTGAGGTGGCTTCTCCGGATGATATATGCCTGGAGGGCATTGCTCTCGATGCCACCGGTAACCGCATGGCTTTTATTAACGGCGATCTCGTGAAGGAAAAGTTTAAGATCGGCGAGGTTGAAGTAAAAAAGATAATGAAAAGTTCAGTCCTGCTTATGATAAGCGGACAAGAGTATACGATCAAACTGCCCGACGAAGGAGGCAAAAAGGGTGAATAGTAAAAATACCATAATATTTGTAGCGCTGTTTCTTATTTTTTCTTCCTCCGGCCAGGCTCTTACGCAGGAAAGCGATCCGATAGAAAATAAAGACCCGATTGTTTCATCGGCTCAGACAGATGTTTCCATCTCAAAGACGGATACTACCCCCGCGCAAACAGATGTTTCCGCTGTTCCGGTCGTACCGGAGAAGTCAGTTCAGGATAAGACGTTGTTACTCGATTCCGGCAACGTTACAATAAATTTTAAAGGCGCCGACATAAAGACCGTCCTGGCGTATATATCGGAGGTTTCGGGGGTGGATATAGTCCCGGCTCCGGACGTCAAAGGCGTGATAGATCTTAAGCTGACCAATAAGCCATGGAAAGTCGCGCTCGACATCATATTGCGCAATTACGGTTTTGCTTACGAACGTGAAGGTGACATAATCAGGGTTGTTACGGTAAGCCAGCTGAAACAGGAAGAACTGGCCTCCCAGGCGTTCAGTTTGAATTACAGCAAGTGCAAGGATGTTGTGGATTCGATAAAAAACATAGTAAGTGAAAAAGGCAAGGTTACATTCGATGAACGGACAAATACGGTTATAGTTACCGACATCCCGACCAATCTTTATAAAATAAGCCAGATCATATCGCGGCTTGATAAAAAGACGCAACAGGTACTGATAGATGCCAGGGTAATCGAAACCGTGCTCGGCGATGACGAAAAGATGGGTATTAACTGGGGTGTTAAGGTAAGCGCGTCCGGCGCCAAGCGCCCGATCACGTTCCCGTTCTCGCAATTTGCTCTCGCGAGCAAATGGTTGCCGCAGGTGCAGGTAACCTCCCCAACGATGTCTACATCGATTACAGGTTCATCTGTTACGGAAACGACCGATTTTCCTCACGATGCGACCGGTGTGTCGGCATTCCCGTATGCTACCACGGATGATTATACGTTCGGCACGCTCGATTTTACAGGGCTTACCGCAGTTCTGGAAATGTTGAAGGAGAGGACCAATACGGACGTGGTGTCGAACCCGAGGATTGCCACTCTGAATAATCACGAAGCGCTGATAAACGTGGGGCAGACTCTTAATATGCCTACCTACGAGAGAAATTCTTCGACAGGTAAAATGGAGATAACCGGATATACCGCGAAGGATCTCGGCATTATATTGAAGGTGACCCCGCATATAAATGATGTCGGCGAGATAGTGGTGGATCTGGAGCCGCAGATAACGGATCTATTGCGTTACGATACTCTCGATGCTACCAGTGGTGTCGTCGCGCCGGTATTCTCTACGCGTATCGCCAAGACGCAGGTTATGATAAAGAACGGACAGACGATTTTTATAGGCGGCCTTATCAAAGAGAACGATGTTAATATGAAGCATAAGCTTCCGATCATCGGAGATATTTGCGAAAATGTGCCGATATTAGGATTTATGACTTCCAAAAAAGAGATCACAAAGCAGAAGACAGAGTTGATATTCTTTATTACCGTAAATCTTATGGAGCCTGGACAGGGAATAAAAGATATACCTATCCCGAGCAATGTCTACACTCCAGCTTATACTATGATAAGACCACCCGATAGCGGTGATACAAAAAAGGGAAAGAAGAAATAAAGATAAGGATAGTATTTCAGAAGACCGCGGATATGCGTTTTATTTCGCATCTCGACCTGATACGGCTTTTCCAGAGAGCCTTCCGGAGAGCTGGCCTGCCTGTTACGATCACTAAAGGTTTTACCCCGCGCCTCAAGGTGAGCATAGTCAGGGCATTAAAGCTGGGTGTCGAAAGCGGTAATGAAGAAGCGGTTGTCTGTATGGACAAGCCTGTTGAGGCAAAAGATTTTATGGAACGTATAAATAAAGAACTGCCGGATGGAGTCAGGGTGACCGGCGCTCAAGGAGAAGGATAAGAATGCATAGGGAAATATACATAAATATAGCGCAACACGAAAAACGAGTGGCGATACTCGAGGATAAGCGCATCGAGGAGTTTTACATCGAACGGCCGGATTACGTGAACCTTGTGGGAAATATATATAAGGGCACAGTCGAGTCCGTACTACCGGGCATGGCGGCGGCTTTTGTGGATCTGGGGCTCGAGAAGAACGGATTCCTGCATGTTGCCGATGTTGTAAGCGGAGTTGCCAGTTACGAAAAACTTTTGGAAGAGGGCGCTTCCGAAGAGATGGAGAAAGTCGAAGCGAAGAAGTTTCCGTCCATAACGGAACTTTTGAAAAAAGGCGACGACGTCGTGGTGCAGGTGGTTAAGGAGCCGATAGGCACGAAAGGCGCAAGGCTCACCACTCATATAAGCATACCCGGAAGGTTTCTCGTCATGATGCCGTTCGATAATCATATAGGCTTATCGAAAAGGATTGAGTCGAGGCAGGAGCGGGACAGAATACGAAAGATAATGGAGGATCTGAAACTGCCGAAAGACATCGGCTTCATAGTCAGGACGGCGGCGCAGGGCGCAAGCGAGAAAGACTTTTCCAGGGAATCGAGATATCTCTTAAACCTCTGGCAACAGATAAAAACTAAGGTAAAACGGGTAAAGCCGCCGCAATTGATACATCAGGAGTATGACCTTATCCTGCGCGTGGCTCGTGATATATTTACGGCCGATGTGTCGAAGATGGAGATAGACTCGAAAGGCGATTTTAAAAGAATATCGCATTTTCTGCGGGTACTGGCTCCTCATCTTCGCCCGAGAGTGAAGCTTCACTCCGACAGGGTTCCGCTTTTCGAGAAATTCGACATAGAGAAGCAGGTAAGTAAAATATACGACAGGATAGTCCAGCTTAAATCAGGCGGCTATTTAATATTCGATCAGACCGAGTCGCTTGTCGCTATCGATGTCAATTCCGGGAAATTTGTTGGAAAAAAGAACCTGGAAGACACCGCTTTCAAGACCAATATCGAAGCGGCCGAAGAGATCCCGCGTCAGCTCAAACTCCGTGACCTTGGCGGCATCGTCATCATCGATTTTATCGACATGGAATTTGCCGACCACCGGCGCAATGTAGTTAAAACTCTTGAGAAGCACCTCGAAGGAGATAAAGCCAAGACCAAGATATTGAATATATCGAGTATCGGACTTGTCGAGATGACCCGGCAGAGGATGAGAAAGTCGATTGAAGGCAAGAGCTACCAGAAGTGTCCATACTGCAACGGCCGCGGCATAGTAAAGAGCGTATCGACCATCTCCCTCGAACTGATGCGAAAGCTGGAACAGGCGCTCGCGGAGTCCAGGTCGAGGGATGTATTCGTCTCCCTGCATCCCGACGTGGCTTATCACGTTGCCGCTACGGAACGTAATATGGTCAAACCCCTCGAGCGGCGATTCAGGAAGAACATCCGCGTCATCGAGGATCCCAATCTTCACTTAGAAGACATGAAGATCGAGCAGAAATAGGGTAAATGGGAATAGCTTGACGGGCGGTGGAAGGCGTGGTATAATCCCAATCTCTTAAATTCGGAGGTAAACGATGTACGCGGTAATCGAAACAGGCGGTAAGCAGTATAAGGTGGCTAAGAACGACATAATACTCGTTGAAAAACTCAAAGCCAAATCCGGCGATGATGTGAAACTTTCAAACGTTCTTTTAGCCAAAGACGGAAACTCCATCCATGTGGGCAGTCCTTACGTAAAAGGCGCGCACGTGATATGCGAGTCGCTCGGCGAGGTGCGTCTTGATAAAGTGGTGGCTTTCAAGTATAAAAAACGCAAGAGCGAGAAGAAAAAAATAGGCCACAGGCAGGCGGCCACGAAGCTGAAAGTTAAAGAGATAGCGATAGCAAAGGGATAATACAATGGCACACGTAGTTAACGGAAGAGACGGCCAGCCGAAGAACCTGGGTGTAAAGCGTTATAACGACCAGGTTGTGACGGCGGGCAGTATCATATTAAGACAACGGGGCATGCAGTTTAAGCCGGGTCGTAATGTAGGAACGGGCAGAGATCATACGCTGTTTGCCCTGGTAGCCGGCAAGGTGCGATTCACGCCGAATAAAGTTGTTACGATAATCCAGCAAACCGCAAAGTATTCTGCTACGCCGTCCACTAAATAACTTCGGTACGGCTTCGCAGGAATAATTTCTCCGAAGCCCTGCCTTAGTCCGAATAGTGAAAGGCGAAGGAGAATAATGTTTATAGACGAAGCCAGGATAGAAGTTCAGGCCGGGTCCGGAGGGGATGGCTGTAATAGCCTATACCGCGACAGGGTCAACCGGATCGGTACCCCGGATGGCGGGCCGGGCGGTGACGGCGGGAATGTGATATTAGAGGCCGACAGCAACGTCCATACCTTATTGGATTTTCAGTACAGACGTCATTTCAAGGCAGACTCGGGATACAACGGCAGTTCCAATCACAAGAAGGGCGCCAGGGGGCAGGATGTCCACATTAAGGTCCCCGCCGGCACGATAATAAGAGACTCTGAAAACGGTTTTGTTTTACGCGATCTCGCTAAAGTAGGCGATAGTGTTATCATAGCCAAAGGCGGGTTCGGCGGCAGGGGTAATTCCAGAGGGCGCGAGGCGCTCAAGGGCGAGCCCGGCGAGACGAAGATAGTAGAATTAGAATTGAAGCTTATAGCCGAAGCCGGAATAATAGGTTATCCCAATGCCGGCAAGTCGACTTTGATATCGCGCATATCGTCCGCCAGGCCGAAGATAGCGAGTTATCCTTTCACCACTAAAGAGCCGGTTCTCGGCATGGTTAAACTTCACGACGATTTCAATATACTGGTAGCGGATATACCCGGGCTTATCGAAGGCGCGCATAAAGGCCGCGGCCTGGGGCATAAGTTCCTGCGTCATATCGAAAGGACGAAAGTCCTCATACATATCGTCGATATAGCGGGGACGGATTGCAGGGACCCGTATTCGGATTATGTAAATCTTAATAAAGAGTTAAAGGCGTACTCGAAAGAACTGGCGCGTAAAAAGCAGATAATAGTCCTGAATAAAACGGATTGTCCGCAGGCGAAAGAGAATTTGAAGGCGTTCAGAAAAAGGACAAAGAAAAAATATTTCGAAGTATCGGCGCTTACGGGTAAAGGCGTAAAAGAACTGCTCATCCAGATAGGCAAGACGATCAAGGCTGAAGAGATATGAAAAACTATAAAAAGATAGTCGTAAAAATAGGCACTAAAGTCATAACGACCAAAGACCGCACGCTCGATACGGCGCGGATGAAGGATCTTGTATGCCAAATCGCCGGTGTTACGCAAGAAGGTGCAGATGTCGTCCTGGTAACCTCCGGGGCTATCGGGTCGGGGCTTGCGCTTCTGGGATTGAAGAAGCGGCCCGCGGATCTGGCCTCGCTACAGGCGACGGCGGCCATCGGACAGAACCGCCTGATGCAGGTTTACAGCGAGTTGTTCAGGCCTTTTAAGATACATGTCGGACAGATGCTTCTGACGCAGGAGGATTTTAACGACAGGGCCAGATATCTTAATATCAAGCATACCATAAATAAACTCCTGGAACATGAGGCAGTGCCTATCATAAATGAGAACGACACCGTCGCGACCGAAGAAATAAAGTGCGGCGACAACGACCGGCTTTCATGCCTTGTGGCGGATCTCTGGGGCGCGGATCTTTTGATATTACTGACGGATGTAGACGGGCTTCTCGACGGCGAAGGTAAAGTCATAACCGAAGTCTCCGAGATAACTCCTGAGATCGCCAGGCTCGGCGGGAAAAGCCATTGCGACCTGGGAACCGGCGGCATGGCGACGAAGATCGAGGCCGCGCGAAGCGCGGTGCGCGCAGGCGTGGATTGCATGATAGCCAACGGTGCGGCCAAGGATGTTATTCGCAGGATCGTCCGGGGCGACGCAGGTATCGGTACGGCCTTCAGGCACGGCGAGGGGAAGTTTTTAGCGCGGAAGCGGTGGATAGCGTTCTCATCGCGACCTAAGGGCGGCATACGCGTAGACGCCGGGGCAAAGGCGGCGCTCACTGAGAAAGACTCTTCACTGCTTGCCTCCGGGGTAACCTTGCTCGACGGACAGTTCCGTCGCGGCGATGTCGTACGCATCGAGGATGAGCTCGGGCGGGAAATAGCCAGAGGCGTTACGAACTATTCAGCCTTGGATCTTGCAAGGATAAAAGGCATGAAGACGAGCAGTTTTAAAACCATACTTGGCGGCGGAAAGATGCCGGACGAAGTGGTGCATAAAGATAATCTGGTGATAACATGAATATCAAAACGATAGAAATTCTTACGGCCAAAGCTAAAAAAGCGTCCCGCGAACTTGCGCTGGTCGATACCGACACGAAGAACAGGGCGCTTCTGGCGATGGCAGAAGCTCTTAGAAAGAACACTGGTCAAATAATCCGCGCAAATAAGAAGGACGTAACGCTTGCCGTAAAAAAGAGAATTCCGGAGGCGGTGATAGACCGTCTTACTCTGAACGAAAACAGGATATTCGCGATGGCCTCTTCGCTATCGCAGATCACGAAGCTTCAGGATCCTGTCGGAAAAGTTCTTGAAACGAGGCAGAGGCCTAACGGGTTATTGATAAAAAAGGTCCGGGTGCCGATAGGCCTTATCCTTATAATATACGAATCGAGGCCTAATGTTACGAGTGATTGCGTTGGGCTGTGCCTGAAATCTTCCAATGCCGTTATACTGCGGGGCGGAAGTGAAGCGATAAATTCGAATCTGGCGATATTCAGCGTCTTGAACAAGGAAGCCAAAAAACATAATATTCCCGACGGCGCTATCTCGATAATAAACGATACAGATAGGCGTATAATCGATGAGCTTCTGAAAAAAGAAGGCGTGATAGACCTTGTAATACCTCGCGGGGGAGAATCACTTATAAGGGAAGTGTCTAAAAAGTCAAGAATACCCGTGATACGCCACTATAAAGGCGTGTGCCATACCTATGTCGATGCCGCCGCGGATTTGAAGATGGCCGGAGATGTATGTTTCAACGCGAAAGTGCAAAGGCCCGGTGTCTGTAACGCGATGGAGACATTGCTTGTAGACAGGCGGATAGCCAAAGTTTTTCTGCCGCCCATGATCAGGCGTTATAAGAATGCGGGTGTCGAGATACGCGGGTGTAATAAGACGCGCGCGATAGTTTCAGGCATAGCGGCCGCCACGGAAAAAGACTGGTATACGGAGTATCTGGGCCTTGTGCTTTCCGTAAAAGTGGTAAGCGGCGTAGACGAAGCGATAGCCCATATAATGAAATACGGTTCGTATCATTCCGACGCTATCGTTACCGAAAATAAAGCCGTTGCGGCAAAATTTTTAAAAGAGGTGGATTCGGCGTGTGTATATGTAAATGCTTCTACCAGGTTCACAGACGGCGGGGAGTTTGGGATGGGCGCCGAGATGGGGATATCTACAGATAAGTTACATGCGCGCGGGCCTATGGGCATAGAGGAACTAACGTCTTATAAGTATATTGTTTACGGTAATGGGCAAGTCAGAAAATAATGAAAGTGCAAAAAGAGGTGTTGTGATGAGAATAGGGATACTCGGCGGTACATTCAATCCGATACATATCGGCCATTTAATACTGGCTGAAGAGGCCCTGTCCAAGCTGAAATTAGACAAAGTCTTGTTTGTGCCGACATATATACCTCCGCACAAAAACGTCGATCTATCGGTAAAACCTAAAGACCGGCTTAAGATGGTAGAGCTTGCCATAGCGGATAACAATGCGTTTGAGGTTTCGACGTTCGAGCTCGACTCGAAGAAAAAATCTTATTCCATAGAGACATTAAAAGAATTCAGAAATATATACGGCACCGGCGCCCAGCTTTTTTTTATAACCGGATCTGACCTTCTCAAGGATCTCTTTTCCTGGAAGAACGTGAACGAGATATTTAAAATATCCAAGTTCATCGTGGCTAACCGGCCCGGATATCCGGTCAAGGACGTGCCTGAAGAGGTTGAGACCGTGGTCATAACGCCTATAGAGGTCTCTTCGGAGGACATACGCCGCCGCCTCAAAGACGGCAGGTCGATAAGGTATCTGGTTCCGGAGAAGGTAAGGGCCTATATAATCAAGCGTGATCTTTATAAATGATGGGCTCTTGACCTTAAGGGCAATATAGTGTATAATCTCATTTCATGAAGGGGGTGATATAAATGGCAGAAATAGGATATTGCGTAAAATGTAAAGCTAAGAAAGAGATGAAGGACACCCAGAAAGTCATCATGAAGAACAAGAGACAGGCCATGAAAGGCAAATGCACCACTTGTGGCACTGGAATGTATAAGATAATGAAGTAAAAAAGAAGGAATGGGTCTATAAAAGCGAAGAATTTAGCGTTGGCTATAGCCGGCGCTGCCTCGGAAAAAAAGGCGCTCGACATTGTAATCATGAAGATGAGAAAGATGTCGAGCGTCTGTGACTATTTTGTCATAGCAAGCGGCACCTCTACTACTCATGTCAGGGCGCTATCCGATAATATAATCAGGACGCTTAAAGAGAAGGGCCAGCCTGTTCGCCATTCAGAAGGCGAGAGGGAGGCTTCCTGGATACTATTGGACTTTGGTGAGGCTGTATGCCACCTTTTCCTGAAAGAGACGAGGGCGTTCTATGACCTGGAAGGCTTATGGGTAAAGGCGCCGCGGGAAGATTTTAAAGAGCGCCGTCCCGGCAAGCCTTCGAAACGTGTTAAAAAGTTGAAGGTAAAGAAGCCGGGGGCTTTGAAGCGCCCCGCGGCAAAGAAAAAAAGAAGCAAAAGATAGTATAAAAGACAATGCAGTATGGCACAATCGAAAAAAATATCGCCGCTGTTATCGAAAGGTCTGTAAAAGAAGTATTTACGGATCTTGGTCTGCAATCCTCCATACCCTCGGACTTCAAAGCAGAGCTGGACATACCTAAGGAAAAAAGCCACGGAGATCTCTCGAGCAATATAGCCATGCGCTCGGCTAAAATAGCCAGGAAAGCGCCTGTCGAACTGGCAACTCTTATAAAGGCGAAGCTTGACGCTTCGACCGATGAATTTTCAGGCATTGTGAGCAGTATTGAGGTAAAGGCCCCCGGTTTTATAAATTTCTTCCTCGCAAAAGATTTCTTATGCAAAATACTCCTACAGATAAAAAGGGAAAAGGATAATTTTGGCCGTTCCGGAGTCGGCCGCGGCACAAAGCTACAGGTGGAGTTCGTCAGCGCCAACCCGACGGGCCCGCTTACCATAGCGCATGGCAGGCAAGCGGCTATAGGCGACTCTTTAGCCAATATTCTCAAGTTCCTGGGATACAATGTAACCCGGGAGTATTATCTAAATGATGAAGGCACCCAGATGGACAATCTGGGTAAGTCCATAATGGCCCGATATAAGGAACTTTTCGGGTCCACTGAACCATTTCCCGCGGACGGATACAAAGGGGCGTATGTTTCAGATATAGCCAAGGCATTTAAGAAGAAACACGGTAAGAAGCACTTAGATAGCAAAGACATAACCATATTTCGTGAATTCGGGCTTCGATGGATACTCGACGATATTAAAAAAGACCTTAAGGATTTCGGCGTAAAATTCGATGTTTGGTACAGCCAGAAAGCTTTGAGGAAGTCCGGCAAGGTGGATAAAGCGATAGCTGTTCTGAAAGAAAAAGGCTATGTCTATGAACAGGACAACGCTGTATGGTTCAAATCGACGCTCTTCGGCGACGACAAGGACAGGGTTCTTATTAAATCCGACGGAAGCAAGACGTATCTGGCGCCGGACATCGCTTACCATCTCGAAAAATACAGGAGAGGTTTTAAAAGGATAACGGATATCTGGGGGCCGGATCACCACGGCTACATCCCGCGCATGAGGGCGGCGATAAAAGCGCTGGGTTTTTCGGAAGAATCGCTGACGGTATTGATCGTACAGCTCGCTACGCTTTATAAAGGCGGGCAGGTCGTTTCGATGTCGACGAGGGCAGGGGAGTTCGTTACTCTGCGCGAGGTCATGGACGAAGTCGGTAAGGACGTTGCCAGATTTGCGTTTCTCATGCGCCGCGTATCGAGCCACCTCGATTTCGACCTCGACCTGGTTAAAAAACAGTCATCGGAGAACCCCGTATATTACATCCAGTATGCCCACGCGAGGATATGGTCGATACTCGAATACAGCCATCGCGCGCATATAGTTACGGCAAAGTTCGACTCACGTCTCCTGAAAGAGCCGGAGGAGCTCGAGCTTTTAAGAGCCTTGCGACAATTTCCCCTGCTTGTAAGTATAAGCGGTAAGGTGCAGGAGCCATATGTTATATTGCAATACCTTCAGGATCTTGCCACGCTATTCCATTCCTTCTATAATAAGCACAGGGTCGTAGGCAGTGACGTATCGCTTACGAAATCGCGCCTGGTGCTGGTCGATTGTACCAGGATAGTCCTCGCGAACGGTTTGCGTCTTTTAGGTGTTTCTCTTCCCAAAAAGATGTAGAGAAGGCGGCGGCCGGGTCGAGAAGTTTTCGGCTCTCTACTGCTTCGGCTTCGTCCCGCAGTCGTTCGCTCGAACAGCAAACTAACCAATAGCCTATGTTCGATTCCATAAAAATATACTTAAACGAAGACGTGGACGTTGAAGTTCTTGCGGCGAAGCTTGTCGAGTACGGTTACCGCGCCTGTAAACGCGTTGCCGAGGAGGGCGACTTCTCGCGTCTCGGCGATACTATTGCCATATACCCCGTTACGTTTGAATACCCTCTAAGGATAGAGCTCCTCCATGATCGCGTAGAAAAAATACGTTCGGTCGATCCTGTCACATACGAGCCCGTGCAGGAACACGCAAGCGCCATAATACTTCCGATAAGCGGCATAGCGCGTAAGAAGATACGCCGCAAAGAACTCGGGTTCGTCGAAGAATCGCCGATAGATAATTTCGTCGATATAGAGCCGGGCGACTACGTCGTGCATATCGAACACGGTATAGGCAGGTATCTCGGGGTCGAAAAGATAAAGGTCGACAAAAAATATACGGAACATTTCGCGATAGAGTATTCCGGAGCCAACAAGCTTTATGTGCCGTTCGCCGACCTGGACAAACTGCACAAATACCTCGGGTTCGAGAAGCGCTTGCCGAAATTGAACAAGCTCGGCTCCGCGCTGTGGAAGAGCGCCAAGGAGCGCGCCAGGAAGGGCGTGCAAAAGGTCGCGCTCGAGCTACTCGAGCTCCAGGCAAAGCGCGCAGGCGCCGGAGGGTACAGCTTTCCGCCGGATACCGAATGGCAGGCCCAGTTGGAGAAAGCGTTCCCGTACAAAGAAACGCCGGATCAGGTAAAATCGTCCGCCGAGGTCAAGCGCGACATGGAGGCCCCTAAGCCGATGGATCGGCTTCTCTGCGGTGACGTGGGGTACGGCAAGACGGAGGTGGCTATCCGCGCCGCGTTCAAGTCCGTCATGGCCGGCAAGCAGGTAGCCATCTTAGTGCCAACGACGATACTCGCCGAACAGCATTTCAACACATTCACGACGCGCATGAAGAGTTTTCCCGTCAAGGTCGAGATGCTTTCGCGTTTTCGCACGGCTAAGGAGCAGGACGAAATAGTGAAAGGGATAGAGGGTGGATCGGTTGATATAATAATAGGCACCCATCGTCTCATATCGGGCGACATAAAATTTAAAGATCTCGGCCTTGTTATAATTGATGAGGAACAGCGTTTCGGGGTGCGTCACAAAGAACATTTGAAGAAGATGCGCGTCTCGGTCGATGTCCTTACACTTACCGCTACCCCGATACCCAGGACGCTTTACCTGGCGCTTATGGGCGGCCGTGACATTTCTGTCATAAATACTCCGCCTTCCGAGCGCCTGCCGGTAGATACGAAGGTCGTGCATTACGACGAGCTCCTGATAAGGGACGCGATAATGAAAGAGAAACGCAGGGGAGGGCAGGTCTTCTTCG
This sequence comes from Candidatus Omnitrophota bacterium, assembly GCA_028699255.1. Taxonomy (NCBI): domain Bacteria; kingdom Pseudomonadati; phylum Candidatus Omnitrophota; species Candidatus Omnitrophota bacterium. The sequence continues at coordinate 113,761 of JAQVUX010000002.1, forward strand.
TCCACAACAGGATACGCGGCATAGACAGAGTGGCTCAGACGATCGCGAAACTGGTCCCGGACGTATCGATAGCCATAGGCCATGGCAGGATGAATGAAAAAGAGCTCGAGGCGACGATGATAAACTTCATCAAAGGCAAAGTCGACTGCCTTGTCTCGACGACCATTATAGAATCCGGCATAGACATTCCGAACGCGAACACTATCATAATAAACCATGCAGACAAATTCGGGCTATCCGAGCTCTATCAACTGCGCGGCAGGGTCGGCCGTTTTACCCGGGCGGCATACGCGTATCTCCTGGTATCGAAGAATCTCGTCTTGAGCTCCGAGTCGCAGAAGCGTCTGGTCGCGATAAAGAAGTTCCAGGAGCTTGGTTCGGGCTTCAAGCTTGCGATGGAAGATCTGCAGATAAGAGGGGCGGGAAACCTGCTCGGTACCGAACAGCACGGTTTCATTAACGCGGTCGGTTTCGATCTCTACTGCCGTCTTCTCAAATCCGCCATCGACAGCATGAAAAAATAGTGTTGTGTTCGATACTTTATGATATAATTATTCCAATGTTACGCCATAAATCTATAATAGTTCCTGTTGCCGTTATGGTACTGACCGTTTCCGGCTGTGCGAAGACGCAGGGCGCGGATGAAAAGGTGCTCGCGCGCGTAAGCAGTCATGTAATAACGGCGAAGGATCTTAAGTCAAAGATATCCAGGCTCCCTCCATACTACCAGAGTGTTGTCGCTAAAGACCCCAAACGATATGTCGAAGAAATAATAGTCGAAATGCTGTGCTATGAAGAAGGCGTCCGCAAGGGGCTCGATCGGGATAAAGAGGTTAAAGAGCTCGTGAACGAGGCGAAGAAGAAGATAGTGACGGCGAAGCTCGTGAAGAATGAAGTGGAGGACAAGGTCGTCATCACCGAGGATGAGATAAAGAAATTTTACGACGAGAATAAAGAAAAATTCAAAACCCCCGAGATGTGGCGTGTGTCGCATATACTGGTACCTGACGAGGCCGCGGCAAAGAAGGCGTTGGACGATATAGCCGCCGGCGCGAAGTTCGAGGACATAGCCAGGGAGCGTTCGATAGACGCTACGGCGAGCCGCGGCGGCGATGTTGGTTTCTTCCGCTTAGGTCAGCTCGTGCCGGAATTTGAGAGCGCGTGCCTTAAACTTGAACCGGGTAAAACGAGCGGCATCGTCAAGACGCAATTTGGTTACCATATAATAAAGATGACGGGTAAGAAAGAATCCGGCGTCATGACTTATCTCGATGCCAGGAAGGCCATAGAGGCGGAGTTGAAGAAGCAAAAACGCGCGGAACTTTTTGCCGCGCTCGTCCTTAAACTGAAGGACAAGTACGGTGTCGAGGTTAACGAGTCCGCGTTCCCGAAAGAGGCGCAGGGTACGGCGCCTGCGAAATGACTATGAAAAAAATAATTCTTCAATCGACTATTGCGGTTTTTATGATCACAGCTTTACCGGTTCTTTCGCGCGGTGAGGTTGTTGACAAGGTTGCCATAGTGGTGAACGATGAGATAGTGACCGATCGGGAAATATCCCGGGCGTTGGCGCCGATCTACGAAAAATACAAGACGATGTTCAGCGGGCCGAAGCTTGTCGAGAAATTAGAAGAGGCTAAACAGAAGGTGGCGCAACAGATGATCGAGGATAGGCTTCTTTACGCCGAAGCGAAGAAGCAGAATATCGAGATAGACGAGAAAGAAGTCGACGCTAAGGTGCAGGATATAATCAACGGGCTAGGGTCGCGGGAAAATTTCAATCAAGCTCTTCTACAGCAACAGTTGACGGTAAAGGATATAAAAGAGCGCTACAGACAGCAGTTCATGATACGCCGTTTAGTGGATCGTAAGATCGGGGCCGCGATAGTGGTTACTCCGGTCGACATCGATACATACTTTAACAAAAACACAGAAGATTTTATCCGGCCGGAACGGGTCAAGCTTAAAAATATACTGATAAGCCTTAGGAAATTTCCGGAGCCTACCAGGGCGCTGGCACAGGCGCGGGATATATCGAAACGCTTGCGCGAGGGGTGCGATTTTGACGGATTGGCCAAGCTTTATTCCGACGGTCCGGGTGCTTCCGAAGGCGGCCTCATGGGACATGTAAAGCGCGGCGATCTTCTGCCTGAGATAGAGAAGGCGGTATTCGCTCTTAAGCCGGGCGAGGTCACGGGGGTAGTTCAGACGAGCCTTGGTTATCACATATTTAAAGTCGAGGATAAGGAGCCCCCGAGGACACCGTCGTTGTCCGAAGTCAGGCGCGAAGTCGAAGCGGCGGCTTATAAATCAAAGGTGGACGCGAAGATAAGGGGTTGGCTTGAGAGCCTTAAGAAGAGCGCATATATCGCGTTCAAATAAAGCGCGGAGAAAGCCCCGTATCGTTATAACTATGGGCGACCCTTCCGGGGTCGGGCCGGAAGTTACATTGAAGGCATTGGCAAATCCTGATGTAAAAGGGCTTGCCGATTTTTTTATTATAGGGGACCGTCGGGTATTGGCGGGAGCGTGCCGCCTCGCGCGCTGTAAGCCTTTTATAAATATCGTGGATGTTTCCGAAGGACGCAGACAGAGATTTTCTTACGGCAGATTGACCGCCGAAGCCGGCCGGGCTTCGCTCCGGTATATAGATACCGCGCTCGAAATGATATCCGCAGGCGAAGCGGATGCTTTAGTTACCGCCCCGATAAATAAATCGTCGATAATAAGTTCCGGTATCCCGGAGTTTCAGGGGCATACGGAATATCTGGCGGAGAGATTCGCCGTCAAGAAATTCGCTATGATGTTTGTAGGTAAAAAGCTTAAATTAACGCTCGTGACCCGTCATGTTCCCTTCCGCGATATCCCCCGTATACTGACGACCGAAAAAATATACGACGCTATAATATTGACATGCAAGGCGCTAAAGGAATATTTCCGGATCGCCTCTCCCCGGATATGCGTATGCGGCCTCAACCCTCACGCCGGCGAGAACGGCGCCTTTGGAACCGAAGAAAAAAGAATTATCGCCCCGGCCATAAGAAAGGCCGCGCGCTCGGTGAAGAATATTGTAGGGCCGGTGAGCGCGGATATCGCTTTTTGCGAAGCGCTCGACGGGAAGCACGACGCGGTGATAGCGCTGTACCATGACCAGGGGCTGATACCGTTCAAGATGCTATATTTTTACAGCGGTGTGAATATGACACTCGGCCTGCCATTCGTCCGGACCTCGCCGGATCATGGAACCGCGTTCGACATAGCCGGTAAGGGTATCGCGAATCCGGAGTCTATGATCGAGGCTATACGGCTCGCGTGTAAACTTACAAAAAGACCGGGAAAAAATCAATAATCAAACCTGATGCTTACAAAAAATCAAATAAGAGAAATTTTTAAGCGATATGATTTCGCGCCGCTGAAACGGCTGGGCGAGAATTATCTTATCGATAGTAATATAAAGGATAAAATAATTGCCGCGGCCGGTGTTTCCGCGAATGACACAGTTCTCGAAATAGGGCCTGGGCTCGGGGCGCTGACATCCGACCTTGCCAGCGCCGCAGATTCGGTTATAGCCGTGGAGAAGGACGGTAAAGCGGTGGAGATACTCAGCGAAATCGCCGGATCGGAATTCCCGAATCTCAAGATCATAAACGGCGACATACTGGAGTTTGATCTGAAATGCGTTGCCGGAAAGAAGTTGACGGTAGTAGGGAATCTGCCGTATTACATAACGACGCCGGTTATAGAATATCTCTTTACCAACAAGCGCTTTGTAAAGTCAGCCGTGATCATGGTGCAGAAAGAGGTCGCACTGCGCCTCCTTGCGAAGCCGGGTACCCGGGATTACGGATCCTTAAGCTGTTTTGTCCAATACCATTCGCGTCCTGAGTATATTTACACCGTAAAACGCACATGCTTCTATCCGGCGCCCAAAGTCGACTCCGCGATATTGCGGCTCGAAATACTGGACTCGCCTTCGGTCGATGTGGAGAGCGAGGAATTATTCTTTCGCGTAGTGCGCGGCTCGTTCAACCAGCGCCGCAAGTCGATCATTAACTCGCTTTCGCGCGAAGCCGTCCTGGATGTTTCCAAAGAAAAGCTGGCGGCCATCCTGAAGCGCGCCGGCATCGATCCTGCCGCCCGCCCCGAAACCCTATCCCTCGTCGATTTCGCAAAATTGACAAATGCCGCAGTATGTGGTAACTTATAACAAATAAAGGGATTACAATGAAAACGATAGACGCAAAAGTGGTGAAGCATGTTGCGCATCTTGGCCGCCTTGAATTGGACGATAAAGAGCTCGAGCTTTACAGCGGGCAACTGGCTTCTATTCTTACATATATAAGCAAATTAAATGAAATAGATACAAAAGATGTCGTTCCCACAAGCCATGCCCTGGCCACTCTCAAGAATGTATTCCGCAAAGACGTATTGCGACAATCCCTTACGCCTGATGAGGCCCTGGCTAACGCCCCGTCGCGAGATGACGATTTCTTCAAAGTTCCTCAGATAATAGAGGGCAAATAAGTGGAACAGTTTAATTCCCTCACGGCCCACAAATTAATCGAACTTATATCCAAAGGCGAAACTGTCCCGGCGGTGATCCTCGACCAGGTATTTTCCAGAATAGATACCGTAGATCCCAAAATCAAAGCGATAGTCCTTGCGAATAAAGACAAAGCGCGCAAGGCCGCCGCCTCTGCGAAAAAATCAGGACGCCTTGCCGGTATTCCGGTGCTCCTGAAAGATAATATCTGCGTTAAGGGCGAAGAGACGACATGCGCCTCCCGCATATTGAAAGGGTTTAAGCCGCCGTATAATGCGACGGTCGTAAAGAAGCTGGAGACCGAAGGTGCGGTGCTGATAGGCAAGGCCAATATGGACGAGTTCGCATTCGGCTCATCGTGCGAGACGTCGTGCTACGGCGCGACGAAGAATCCGTGGGATACCTCGCGCATCCCCGGCGGCTCCAGCGGCGGGTCCGCGGCCGCAGTCGCGGCAGACGAGACGATACTGGCGCTCGGCTCCGATACCGGCGGATCCATTCGCCAGCCGGCCGCGCTTTGCGGTGTCGTCGGACTGAAGCCGACTTACGGGAGAGTTTCGCGTTACGGACTCATCGCTTTCGCCTCATCGCTCGATCAGATAGGCCCGATCACCAAGGATGTCGAGGACGCGGCACTCCTCCTCGGCGCCATCGCCGGACACGACGAGATGGATTCCACCTCTGTTGATTTGCCGGTTCCCGACTACACGCGTTCGCTCGTAAAAGATGTTAAGGGGCTACGTATCGGCGTGCCCAAAGAATATTTCATCGAAGGGCTCAATAAAGAAGTTGCCGCCGGCGTTAACGCCGCCATAGAATTGCTTAAATCGCTGGGCGCGAAGATAGAAAAGATAACACTTCCGCACACCGAATACGCCGTCAGCACATACTACATAGTCGCGACCGCCGAGGCGAGCTCTAACCTCGCCAGGTTCGATGGCGTCCAGTACGGATTACGTTCCGCGGATCACGGCGACATGGTCGATATGTACATAAAGACGCGCTCTCAGGGTTTTGGCAATGAAGCTAAGAGGCGCATATTGCTCGGCACGTATTGCCTCTCGACCGGATATTACGACGCTTATTACCTTAAGGCGCAGAAAGTCAGGACCAGGATACGCGAGGACTTCGACAATGCTTTCCGGACATGCGATTGCATAATCACGCCGACTTCTCCGACGCCGGCATTTAAAATAGGCGAGAAGACGGGCGATCCTTTGAGCATGTACCTTTCCGACATTTACACGATCCCCGCGAACCTCGCGGGACTGCCTGCGATGTCAGTGCCGTGCGGATTTTCCAAAAATGGTTTGCCGATAGGATTACAGATACTCGCAAAGCCGTTTGATGAAGAGACGATATTCAGGACAGCGTATACGTTCGAGCAGAATACCGACTATCACAATCGAAAGCCGAAAATATGAGTTACGAGACCGTCATAGGGCTGGAAGTCCATTTACAACTTGCCACGAAGACAAAAGCCTTCTGCGGCTGTTCGACGAAGTTCGGCGCCAGGGCTAATTCTCAGGTCTGTCCCGTATGTCTCGGCTTTCCGGGAAGCTTGCCCGTCCTGAACGAGGAAGCGTTCCGTTTCGCGATAAAGGTCGCGCTGGCGCTCAACTGCAAAATACAATCGCTTATAAAATTCGACAGAAAGAATTATTACTATCCCGACCTGCCGAAAAATTTCCAGATATCGCAATATGATATGCCGCTCTCGTATGATGGATTCATTGATATTGCGGCAAAAAAGATACGAATAAAACGCGTTCATATGGAAGAGGATGCCGGGAAATTGATGCATCCCGAGGGAGAATCTTACAGTTTGGTCGACTACAACCGCGGCGGCATGCCGCTTTTGGAAATAGTGACGGAGCCGGATTTAAATTCGCCGCAGGAAGCGTACGATTATCTTACAAAACTCAAATCGATACTCGAGTATCTAAGGGTTTCCGATTGCGATATGGAGAAGGGCTCGCTTCGCTGCGACGCGAATATATCGATACGGCCGCAGGGCGAGACGAAACTTGGGACGAAGGTGGAGCTTAAGAATATGAATTCGTTCAGAGGCGTGCGCTCCGCCCTCGAATACGAGGAGAAGCGCCAGGCGTCGGTTCTCGACGAGAAAGGCAAACTCATCCAGGAGACGAGATTATGGGATACCGGCAGATGCGTTACCGCGTCGATGAGGGTGAAGGAAGAGGCTGAGGACTACCGGTATTTTCCCGAGCCCGATCTCGTGCCTTTCGTTGTGGACAGAAATCAGATCGAGGAGGTAAGGAGCGCTCTGCCTGAACTTCCGGAAGCGAGATCGCTGAGATTCAAAGAAAAATTAGGGCTTTCGGATTACGATGCCGGTGTTTTGACCGGACAGGTCGATGTCGCCGATTATTTCGAAGAATGCCTTAAACTTTACCCGAATGCCAAAGTAGCGGCGAACTGGATAATGGGTGACGTTATGGCCGCCGTCAACACTCGCAATATAAATATCAGGGAACTGGCCCTTACGCCCATAGCGCTCGTCGGGCTCCTTAAGATGATCGACTCGGGAGCTATAAACGGCAAGATGGCCAAGGACGTTTTAATCGAGGCGATCGAAACGAAGGCAAGTCCGGACGAGATAGTCCGGAAGAAGGGGCTGTCTCAAATAAGCGATTCGTCCCAGATCGAGGAGGCCGTGAAGAAGGTTTTACAGAAAGAGATAAAATCCGTAGATGATTATAAAGCCGGCAAGAAAGCGGCCCTCGGATTCCTCGTTGGACAGGTCATGAAAGAAACTAAGGGCAAAGCAAATCCCGCGATGGTGAATGCGACATTAAAGAAGATTCTTGGAGAATAGCGAGATGAAGTGTCTGCGTAAAATAATTTTCGGTTCCATTCTTCTCCTCGCGATAGCGTCTACGGCGATAGCGGCCTCCGGGGATAAAACTCAGGAAGGAGACCTGTACAAGGAGCTTGAGTTGTTTGCCGACGCGGTCAGTTTCGTGAAAAGCGATTACGCCGAGGAGGTGGATTCAAAAAAGCTCATGTATGGGGCCATGCGGGGCATGCTTGCCAGCCTCGATGATTACAGCGAATTCATGGATCCGGAGGAATATGCGGAGCTAAAGTCCGAGACGAAAGGCGAGTTCTGCGGCATCGGTATCGAGATATCGATGAAAGAAGGTATCGTTACCGTGATAACGCCGATACCGGGTACGCCTGCTGAAGCGGCAGGTATAAAGCCGGGCGACAAGGTGGTTAAAATAGACGGCAAGATAACCAAAGACATGACGCTGGACGAGTCCGTAAAGAAGATGCGCGGTAAACCCGGCACTATTATAAAACTCACCATATGGCGCGAGAAGGACCGGAAGATATTGGATATATCGATTAAACGCGCTACGATAAAGATACAAAGTATACGGGAAGCCGATTTTATCGACGGAAAGATCGGTTATATAAAACTTACGGATTTTCAGGATAATACGATTCGCGACCTGGATAAAACTCTTAAGAAATTTGAGACCAGCGGTATGGATTCATTGATCCTCGACTTAAGGTATAACCCGGGCGGCACTCTCGATAGCGCCTTCGATGTCGCCGAAAGATTTCTTGCTAAAGACAAGGTTATCGTATCGACTAAGTCCAGGGTGCCGGACCAGAATGAGACGTTTAAATCGAGCGGCAAGCATACGCATGCCGAGTACCCGCTCATCGTATTGGTGAATGAAGGCTCCGCGAGCGGCTCCGAGATCGTTGCCGGCGCCGTGCAGGACAATAAACGCGGCCTGATCCTGGGCGTGAGGACATACGGGAAGGCGTCCGTCCAGACGGTAATACCTATGAGGGACGGCTCGGCATTGAGGCTTACGACGGCTTCGTATTTAACGCCGTCGGGGAAAATGATAAAAGGACAGGGGATAACGCCGGATGTTGTTATAGAAGACCGCGAGGATAATAAAAAAGATCCGGATGCGGCGGAAGACCTGTTCTACGAAAAGCTCCCGGCCAAAGATCGGCTCAGAAAAGACGATCAGCTTTTTGCGGCGGTCGGCCTGATGAAGGGTATAAAAGTTTATAATGGAGTTAAGTAAGTGAAACGCGAAAAGGTCATTTTAATATTATCGGTCGCTATTCTGATCCTCGCGGCATTTTTTTTAGGGCAGAAGACGCAGATTTCCCGCGCGAAGAAATCCAGGGTTAAAGAGCGCCCGGCATATAACACTCAGCGCACCGCAAAGAAAAAAGCGGCCGCGCCCGCGCAAGCGCTCCCGCCGGTGCCTGTAAAAAAATCATCGCGTCCCGCGAAGGTGGCCATAGTCATAGACGACTTTGGATATAATACGAATAACCTCGAAACGCTCTACTCTATAAAGCTACCGCTGACTTTCTCGATATTACCAGGTTTGCGCTGTTCGCGTGAAATAGCCGAAAGCGCCGCATCTCACGGTTACGAGACAATACTGCACCTGCCGCTGGCTTCTCACAGGAAGGATGTTAAAGAAGAGTCGGAGACGATCCGGCCGGGCGAGAATAAGAAAGAAATTGCGGAGCGCCTGTCTAAGGACATAGATTCGGTTCCGGGGATATGCGGCGTATCGAATCATATGGGTTCGCTCGCTACCGAAGACAAAGTGTTAATGTCGGAGATATTTTATTATCTGAAGAAGAGTGGGTTTTATTATTTTGACAGCCTGACATCGGAGAAATCGGTATGCCGCGAAGCGGCCGCCGGTATACATATACGTTTTGCCAGACGGGATATGTTTCTCGATAATGAAAGCAGTGCGGAATACATAGAAAAACAGCTCGACATCCTGGAAAAACTTGCTTTTAAAAGAGGACGCGCCATAGCCATATGCCACGACAGGAAGAGTACAGCCGTTGTGCTGGCGAAAGTGATGCCGCGCATGGCCAGGGATGGAATAGAGTTCGTTTATCTTTCGGATATGGTGGACTGATATGCTTACCATGGGTTTTGAAACATCCTGCGACGAGACGAGCGTATCCGTTACCGAGGGCCACAGGGTTCTTTCTAATATAGTGTCGTCGAGCGTGCATATCCATAAAAAATATGGAGGCGTTATTCCCGAGATAGCTTCCAGATTTCATGTGGAGTATATAAACGAGGTTATCAGGAAGGCTCTGGCGGATTCGGGCAAAAGCATGAAAGACATAAAGCTCATAGCGGTTACGAACGGGCCCGGGCTTGTAGGAGCGCTTTTGATCGGTATATCGATGGCCAAGGCCATAAGTTACGCGCTCAATAAGCCGATCGTGGGCGTCAATCATATCCTCGCCCATCTATACAGTTCGTTTTTGAATGAGAAGGACAGGCCGCAGTTCCCGTTTATAGGGCTTGTGGTTTCGGGTGGGCATACGAATTTATTCTATTGCGAAGATATCGGCGTCCAGCGGCTTCTCGGGTCGACGCAGGATGATGCTGTGGGCGAGGCGTACGATAAAGTTGCGAAGATGCTCGGCCTTGGATATCCCGGAGGTCCGGCGATAGACCGGATGGCACGGCGATCGCGCCGGGGCGCCGCGATCTCGTTCCCGAGGAGCTATCTCGGAAAAGATTCGCTGGATTTCAGCTTTAGCGGCGTCAAGACGGCGGTTCTGTATTACGTAAATAAGAAAAAGGCGGCAGACGGCGTTTTGCGCGATAAAGACGTGGCCGATATTTCTTACGCGTTTCAGGAAGCGGCGCTCGACTCTCTGGTCGAGAAAGTGGGCCGCGCGGCCGAAATTACCGGCGCCAGGCGCGTAGTTATCGGCGGAGGGGTTTCGGCCAATTCCCGGTTGAGAGAGAAGATGAAAGAGCTATCGGCATTTTCTTCTATGAAAATACACTTTCCTGAGTTAAAATATTGTATGGATAACGCGGCTATGATCGGTTATCTGGGCGAGGCCCTTTACAAAAGAGGCGTGCGCTCCGACCTTTACCTTTCGGCCGAACCCAACCTCGAGGTGGTCGATGTTAAATGAGTGGAGCATACTTTTCCGTTTGGTGTTGGCCGCGATCTTAAGTGGTATCATAGGTTTTGAACGCGAATTCCACGGTCGCGCCGCAGGTTTCCGGACGCACATACTTCTCTGTGTCGGTTCCACGCTTATAATGCTTACCTCGATGCACATATTCGACATATATTCCGCCAAGACTGCCATCGATCCCGCGCGAATAGCCGCCGGTGTTATTACAGGTATCGGATTTCTCGGCGCCGGCACGATAATGCATTCCAGATCCGCCGTCAGAGGGCTTACTACCGCCGCGAGCCTGTGGGTCGTGGCCGGGATAGGACTCGCGGTCGGCTCGGGTTTTTACTACGGCTCCATTATCACCACCATCCTGACGATAGTTACGCTTATGTTCTTCTCGCGCCTGGAACACGCCATGATCCGCAAAGATTGGTACAGGACTATCACTATTGAAACTAAAGACGGCGTCGAGCAATTAAAGGCGATCCGGGAAATAATTGCCGGCTGTAGATCGGAGATAACTGACTTCGAAGTCGAACGTGCGCCGGACAATGCCGGCATGATATTACAGATAGGCCTGAAACTTTATCAGCCGAGGCTCGCCGACCAGATAATCGAAGACCTTGGGCACTTGGACGGCGTAAAGCATGTGAAGTGGGAGTTGGAATAAAAACAGGGGGTGGGGTATGATGGGAAAGAGGGATAAGAAGCAGGAGGTCGAAAGGGTTTTGGATGTAGATGCCTCTATGCAGGGTTCGCTCTCCTTTAATGACCCTGTCAATCTGCGCATCAATGGAAAGTTCGACGGTCTGCTCAATACGAAGGGCAACCTGATGATAGGCGAGCACGCGTCGGTGAATGCCGATATAACGGGCGAGTCGATCATAGTGGCGGGCAAGGTTTCAGGGACTGTGCGGGCGCTGAAAGAGTTGAAGCTGATTTCCCCCGCATGCGTTACGGGTGAGATATCCACTCCGGTCTTAAGCATAGCCGAGGGCGCTATATTCGACGGTACCTGCAGGATGCTCGGCCGCGCACCGGCCGACGCGGCGGGCGCATATGGGGTTATGATGACGCCGGACGAGTTGGCGAAATATCTCGAGGTCGAGGTCGGAGTTATATCCGAGTGGGTTAATTCCGGTAAGATCCCCGGCATGAAAGAGGGGGACACCTGGAGATTCGACCGCAACCGTATCGATGAGTGGGTCGCGGAAGGGAAGATAAAATAAACTATGCCTGAAAAATTACTGAGCATTAAAGAAGTCTCGGATTATCTGAAGATACCCGAGGAAGAGGTGAAGCGTCTCGTCGATATCGGGGAGATACCCGCTTATCGTATAGGCGATACGTTCTTACGATTCAGGAAAGAGCAGATAGACGCGATAAAATCCGATATCTCCGAGATCGAAGAGAAGGAGCCGGAGCACGTAAAGCCTGTTCTGGACGTAAAGGGTAAGCCCGCGCACACCTATACCCGGATGGAGCAGGAGATAAAACGCAAAGAGCCCTCTACCCGTCAATATGATTATACGTTTGTGGAAAGGGTTAGGGATTTTTTCTATTTCAACGATTTCTATATTATCTCATTCCTGTTGATAGCTTTTTTGATGTATCTTATCTTTAAAAAGGCCTAAGCCCTAACATGACAGACGATATCTCGACGATGCTCAAGGCTTTTAAGGCGAACCGTATTTCGCATTCCAAAGTCCGTAAGGTATTAAAGGATCTACCTTATAAGGATATCGGTTTTGCCAAGATTGATAACCACCGGTGTTTGCGCAGAGGATTCCCGGAGGTCGTATTTGGTAAAGGCAAGACGGTTGCGCAGGTGGTCGCGATATCGCGTAAAATAATAGCGCACGACGGCATTCTTTTAGTAACACGCGCCGATGAAAAGGCGTTCCGGATACTTAAAAGATCATACCCCGGTATTAAATACGACGCTTCGGCGCGGATAATAAGTTACAGGCGCGACAGGGCTGTGTTAAAAAATGGCACAGTACTTATAGTAACCGCCGGCACTGCCGACCTGCCTGTGGCCGCGGAAGCGAAGGCGACGCTCGAGATCATGGGCAACAGGACGGAGCTTCTCTGCGATGTGGGCGTTGCGGGTATTCATCGTATTTTAGGCAAGCAGGATATTTTACGAAAGGCGAACGTCATTATAGTGATAGCGGGTATGGAAGGGGCGCTGGCGAGTGTGGTTAGCGGGCTCGTAGCGCGGCCTGTTATCGCGGTACCGACGAGCGTCGGTTACGGCGCTTCCTTCGAAGGGATAGCGCCTCTTTTAACGATGATGAATAGCTGTTCTCCGGGGGTCGCGGTCGTTAATATCGATAATGGTTTCGGCGCGGCGTATTTCGCGTCGCTGATAAATAATTAAAAAGATAATCTTATGCGCATAGCGTACTTCGACTGTTTTTGTGGCATATCCGGCGACATGACGCTCGGAGCGTTTTTGGACGCGGGCCTTAGCGTTAAAAAACTTTCGAGTGAGCTCGCGAAGCTTAAAGTCGGCGGATACAGGTTGAAAAAGTCGAAGGTTTTGCGCGGTAGTATAGCCGGCACAAAGTTCGAATGCGTCGCGGACGGTTCCGCGCATGGTCATCGCTCTCTCAAAAGTATTAATGCGCTTATCGACGGAAGCTCGCTTAGCGGCCGCGTCAAAACGATGGCGAAGCGGATATTCGGCGTTATCGCCGCGGCGGAGACGAAGGTTCACGGCAAAGCGCGCGCCAAAGACGTGATATTTCATGAGCTCGGCGATATTGATTCGATCGTTGATATAGTTGGAACGGCTATCGCGATGGAAGAGATGAGTATCGACGCTGTCTACTCGTCCTGTGTAAATATGGGGCGCGACATAGTCATGACCAGACACGGCAATATCCCGGTACCGTCTCCGGCGAGCATAGAGATATTAAAAGGCGTACCTGTGTCGATAACCGGTATAAATGCGGAGATCGTTACGCCGACCGGCGCGGGGATACTGAAAGCGCTCTCGAAAAGCTTTGGCCCGGTCCCGAGCATGGAAATATCCGGTATAGGATATGGCGCCGGTTCTAAAGATTTTAGCGAGCGCCCGAATCTTTTGCGGGTTATCATAGGCGAGTCGAAGAGTTCATTTAAAGAAGATACAGTGTATGTGGTCGAGACGAATATCGACGATATGAATCCCCAGCATGCCGGATATGTCATCGAGAAGGCGATGACTGCGGGTGCCGTCGACGCGTACATCGCAAATATACAGATGAAGAAGGCGCGTCCGGCGTTTAAATTAACGGCGATAACGCCTGCGGGAAAATTGCGGAGCGTAGCCGATGTCATTTTTGCCGAAACATCCGCGATCGGCCTGAGGTTTTACGAAGTAAACAGAATGAAGCTCGACAGGAAGGTTGCCATCGTGAATACCAATTACGGAAAAATAAGCGTGAAGATAAGCAAAGGGCCGGGTGGGATTGCTACTGTGTCGCCGGAACATGACGAATGCGTCGAGGCGGCGCGGCGCAGGAATGTGCCGCTACGGAAAATATATGACGCGGCGAAATCGGCCGCCAGGACAGCGCTATTGGCGGCATCTTTTGTGCTATTTACCGCCGCCTGTCAACTATCGGTTTCCTGCGCAGATACCATCGATACGAACGAAGGGCAGGAGTTGAAAGGTATTGTCGTAGAGGACTATAAAGACCGCATTATAATGTCGACCGTGGACGGTGAAAAGACGATAATGAAATCGGATATCAAAGAACTTTATTACGACGAAGAAGAAGATAACCTTATAAAACTTGGCGACCAGGCCAAAGAAAAACGCGATTATATAAAAGCCCTTACATATTATGACATGGCGTTTAAAAAGAACCCCAATTCCAAAGCGGCCAAGGACGGGCTCGTTTTTCTGGAAGGGTATTTATTCAGGAAAGAGCAGGCGCAGAAGGAAGAGGACGTAAGGCGGCGCGAAGATCTGGAGCGCCAGGGCGTAACGGCCACCGTACAGACGGAGCTTGATACTAAGCAGAAAGTCACTGCGCTGAGAAAAGCCGTCGGCATTACGCTTGCCGTGAAAGACGGATTTCCGGTGGCGGAGAGCGTTCAGCCGAATTCACCGGCGGACGAGGCCGGGATAGAAAGAGGCGATAGGCTCGTCGCTATATGGGCGCGCCTTACCGGATATATGAGCCTGGATGAGGTTTTAGGCGCCCTCTTAGATAAGCCATCGTTGGAATTGAAATGTACTATTGAGAAGACGGTAGATGTTGCGATAAATCCGTACAGGCTGGTGGCGCCCGGGCCCAACGAACTCATAGGAGCGTCTCTTGCGATGAGATTCGATGGGCTTACCATCGACTCAGTACGCCGGGACGGCGCGGTAGTTAAGGCCGGACTTAAAGCCGGCGACCTTATCACCGCGATAGACGGCAAATCGACCCGTTATATGCCGATGAAGAAAGCCGTAAGCATGATACGGGATTCTAAAGAGAAGACGGCGATCTTAACCGTGCGAAGAGAAATATTACTCTGGAGGAGAGATTAACATGCTCAAAAATGCAGTGAGGCCGAGATTTAAACGAAAGCAGTACATCGTAGCAAGGCAATTCCAGCTAAAGTACGCGGGCATGATACTTTTGCTCATGTTCCTCACCGCCGGTTTTTGCGCATACGCCATTTATTACACGACGATGATATTATTCGGAGAGAAGCTCGCCAACGTATATCCGCAGGGCCAACTCGTATCTATCGTAAATACGGTTAACTTTCGCATACTTATCAGCATGCTCGTAATATCTCCGATAGTCGGATTTTTGGGAATATACTTATCCCACAAGATCGCGGGCCCTATCTATAGGATAGAGAAATTTCTCGGTACGATGGTATCGGGCGACCTTTCAACCCGTATTACATTAAGGAAAGGCGACGAAATGGTTTCTCTGGCGGATGGGATAAACCGCCTTACGGACAGCCTGTCCTCGACCATTGCCGCGGAGAAGGCCCAGGTGGAGAATGCCTTGAAGGATCTCTATGCCCTGAGAGAACTCGTTTCTTCCATCCCGCCGAAAGATCGCGAACGCGCCGATATCGTTATTGATCGGCTCGATGCCGCGATCCGCGCCATAAATAAGGAGATGGATAAGTACACGGTATAGCACCCGAGATATAATTGTAGAACATTCCTGACGCTTTATATAGAAAATGAGGGACTTGGGTCCAGTAGTTTCAAAAGGGGACGCTACGTCCTTTTTTCTTTTGGATCGATATTGACTATTTCACTAAAATAGAGTATACTCCAATTTAGTAGCACTAAATTGGAGGACGATATATATGAAAAAGATCAAAAGAATTTTAGACATGAAGCTACCTGCCGGCCAGTCCGCCTTTTTATGGGGTGCCCGTAAAACCGGCAAAACCACGTATCTGAAAGAAAGGTTTCCCGACAGTAAAGTGTATGATTTTTTAAAAACGGACCTGTTTTTGGAGATATCGAAAAACCCGGCGCTTTTACGCGAACGGATACTCGCGCTGGACAATGCGGCACTCAGGAAACCGATAATATTGGATGAGGTGCAAAAAGTCCCGCAGGCGTTGGACGAAGTACACTGGCTAATAGAAAACAAGGGGTTGGGGTTTGTGCTCTGCGGCTCAAGCGCGAGAAAACTTAAGAAAGGCCACGCCAATCTTTTAGGCGGCAGAGCCTGGAGATATGAACTGTTCCCGTTTGTGAGCAAGGAGTTGGATAGCATCGATCTTTTGCATGTATTAAATCATGGCATGATACCGCTCCACTATTTACAGAATGACGCAGATTGCAGGAGATCTTTAGAGGCTTATGTGCAGGATTACCTACGCGAGGAAGTATTCGCTGAAGGTTTGACTCGTAATATTCCGGCATTTTCGCGATTTTTTGACGCTTTTGGATATTCGCACGGCGAGATAACCAATTACAGCAATATCGCCAGCGAGTGCGGAGTAGACTCCAAAACAGTTAAAGAATATTATAATATTCTAATCGATACGTTGTTGGCAATCAGAGTCGAACCTTTTAAAAAGAGACAATCGCGGGATGTTATAACCAAGGCATCAAAATATTATATGTTCGATGTAGGTGTCGCCGGATACCTGACAAAAAGGCATCTGGTTGAACAGCGTGGCGCGGAGTTCGGTAAGGCATTCGAACATTTTATACTTATGGAAATTGCGGCATACAAATCTTATCGCAAGAAAGAGTTCGCGATAAATTTTTGGAGAACAAAGTCGGGTCTTGAAGTGGATTTTGTGCTCGGCGGCGAGATTGCTATTGAGGTAAAAACGGGCGCGCCGCTTGGTAAAAGGGATATGAATGGATTAAGCGCGTTTACCGATACATATTCGCCGAAAAGAAGCATTGTGGTTTGCAACGAAAAAGAGAAAAGGATGCACAATAAAATAGAGATACTTCCATGGGAGAGATTTCTGCGCGAGCTTTGGGCTGGTAGTATTCTTTAATATACAAATAGCATAGCACCCGCAATATACTTGTACAACATTCCTTAAACTTGCCCCCTTGACAATGCCGCTTTATAGGGTATACTTTAGGTTACTGCGTATCAGTGTATACTAAAAGAGTATAACCGATACCAATAATTTAGAGGTGGTGTTCTTATGCCCGAAGACGTTGTCTTCACGGTTCAGGAAGTAGCCACATATCTGCGGATGCAACCCGTTACCATCTATAAGCACGCAAAGGCCGGGAAGCTTCCGTGTTTCAAGGTTGGGGCTAACTGGCGATTTAAGAAGTCAACTATAGATCGCTGGATATCTGAACAGGAAGAGAAAGAAAACGGTTTTTCAAGCTGATGTCCAATCTCATATTTTGAGGTTGGCATTTTTGTTTGGAGCCGAGATAAGGTAAGTTTGAAAAAGCGTATAGTGATTACAGGCATCGGTGTGCTGGCGTCCAACGGGATCGGTAAAAAAGATTTCTGGAAAGCGATTCTCGATGGCACCTCCGGCATAAAACCCGTGACCCTTTTTGATACGGCAAATATGAAAACGAAGCTTGCCGGCGAGATAAAGGACTTTAACCCGGAGGCGATACTCGGATTGAAGGGGCTGAGAAATCTGGATCGTTCGACTAAGCTTGCGCTCGCCGCCTCTAAGATGGCACTCGACGACGCCGCCTTGGCCGGCCCGGTCGCGGAAGAGGAGACGGACTCCTACGGCGTAGCGCTCGGCACGACGATGGGCTCGGTCTGGTCGATCAGCGAATTCGACAAGGAGGCGCTGAAAGAAGGGCCGCGGAGCGTCAATCCTGCGCTATTCCCCAATACGGTTATAAACTCTCCGGCGAGCCAGGTCTCGATACGTTTTAACATACAGGGCTTCAACGGCACGATCTCTACCGGATTTTGCGCGAGTTCCGACGCGATATATTACGCGATGAGCATGATGTCGCTGTACGATTACAAGGTTGTGCTCGCCGGCGGTGTCGAGGAGCTCTGCGAGCAGACGTATAAAGGTTTCTACAAGATAGGCCATCTCGCCGGATCCCGGACGGGCAAGGATGAGATCGACTGCCCGTTCGATAAACGTCGTAACGGTATCATCTTCGGCGAGGGCGCGGCGATATTCGCGCTCGAGGAGCTGGAGCACGCGAAAAAGCGCGGTGCGGCCATATACGCGGAACTGCTCGGTTACGGGACGTCGTTCGATCCGGACAGCAAAAATATATACAGCCCGAAGGCAAAAGGCGCAATCCGTGCCATGCTCTCATGCCTCAAAGATGCCGGTCTTACAGCGGACGACATCGGATATATATGTGCGGCCGCGAATTCTACGCTCGATTGTGACGCGATGGAGGTTTTGGCCGTAAAAAGCGTATTCGCAGGCGCGGGGCGCGACGTGCCGATAAGCTCGATAAAGTCTATGATAGGCGAGACGTATTCGGCGGCAGGGGCTATGGGGCTTGCCGCGGCGATAGGCGCTATCGAGGAGGACGCGATCCCCCCGACGATAAATTACGCCAAGCCGGACAGGCGCTGTGCCGTCGATTGCGTGCCGAACGAAGCGCGCAATCTTAAAATTAAGAATATACTCGTCGATACTTTCAGCCCGACGGGCGCCAACTCGGTACTGGCCGTGGGAAGGTACGCATGAGCATGCAAAGGACAGACCTTTTAAAGAATAGAGTGGCGATAGTTACCGGCGGGACGCGCGGTATCGGCCGCGCCATCGTATTTGAGCTGATACATAATGGGGCGAAGGTCATATTTACGTATCTGCAGAGCGTCCAGTCCGCCTCGATAATTTTAGACGAGGTAAAAGAGCTGGGCGGGGAAGCTGTAGCCATCAGGGCGGACGTCAAGGATTACGAAGAGGCAAAGAAGGTTGTCAAAGAAGCGATGGAAAAATTCGGCGCGCTCGATATTCTCGTGAATAACGCCGGCATAATAAAAGACAAAGCGCTCATGTTTATGGAACCGTCCGAATGGCAGGATGTTATCGATACGAACCTCACCGGTTACTTTAATATGGCGAAGGCGTGCATCGTTACGATGATGAAACAAAAGAGCGGAAATATTGTGAATATTTCTTCGGTGTCCGGAGTGGTGGGGATAGCGAAACAGGTGAATTATTCGAGCGCGAAGGCCGGTATCGTGGGACTGACCAAGGCGCTCGCCAAAGAAGTCGCGCATTACGGTATCAGGGTCAACGCCGTCGCGCCCGGCTTCATAGATACGGACATGACGCGCCAGCTTAAAGCGCGCGATGAACTTATGAAGATGATACCCGCCGGGCGGTTCGGCTCGCCTGACGAGGTTGCGAAAGCCGTGTCGTTTTTACTGAGCGACAGGGCGGGATATATAACGGGCCAGGTGATAAAGGTGGACGGCGGTTTGACCATGTAACCATATTCGACCTCCGAGGTGCGACCTCGGAGGTCGAATCAATCGAATCAAGGTAAAGTTAATAGAAGGGGGGAATATATGCCACAGGTAGATGATGTAACGCTGGAAAAAGAGTTGCGCGAAATAATAGCGAAGGTTACGGAGATCGAAACCAAAGAGATCGGGCTCGAATCCAAGTTCGTAGAGGATCTGGGCATGGATTCGATGATGGCGCTCGAGATACTCGCCGCCATAGAGAAGAAGTACAAGATACAGGTTCCCGAGGAGAAATTGGGCCGCCTTACCAATTTAAAAGAAGCGGTGAAGCTTACGAAAGAATATCTTTAAGAAAGAGCGCGATGCTTAATGTCGAAGAGATAAAAAGCCTGATCCCCCAGCGGTACCCGTTTCTGATGATCGACCGGGTTATCGAAATAAAAGAGGGGGAGTTTATAAAGGCGTATAAGAATATCAGCCGGAACGAGGAATGCTTTAATGGACACTTCCCGGATTCGGCCGTATTTCCCGGAGCGTTCATCGCGGAGGCGATGGCGCAGGCGGCGTGCATCCTGCTCAAAAAAAGCATTCTCGACCTGAAGGCCACGCTATTTTACGTTACAAATGTAAAAATACGGTTTTTCAAGACGGTGATTCCCGGCGACCAACTGCATATCACCATAAAAACGATAAAGATGACGCGCATCGGCGGGATATTCGAGACCGAGGCGTCTGTAGATAATAATATTGTGTCGAAAGGAGAGATGACCTTTGCCTGCAAATAAGAGAGTTGTTATAACCGGCATGGGCGTGGTCTCTTCCATAGGGATAGGGAAGGACGAGTTCTGGAGGAACCTTATCGCCGGGCGGTCCGGTATAAGTGAGGTTAGCCGTTTCGATACGTCCGGTTTTCCCACTCACCGCGCGGGCGAGGTGAAGGACTTTGCCGCCGAGGATTTTATCCCGAAAACGATATGCAAGCGCATCGGCAGAGGCTCGCAACTCGCGATCTCCGCCGCGCGTCTTGCGCTCGAGGACGCGGCCTTCGATATGAAGAAAGATGCCGGAGACTCTTTTGGTGTAATAATCGGCACGACGATGGGCGAGGCGCCGTCGATCGAGATGATAGACAGGTTCTGGACGAGTAAGGGCGAGGACGATGTATATCCGTCCAACGTGAAAAATTTCCCCGTAAACAATCTGTCGGACAATGTCGCCGCCGTCCTGGGTTTCACGGGATACAATTATGTCATACCGACCGCATGCGCGGCCGGTAACTATTCTATAGGTTTTGCCTCCGATCTTATACGGACGGGGCGCGCGGATTCTCTCCTTGCCGGCGGGGCAGACCCGCTGTCACGGCTCGCGTTCACCGGGTTCAACCGGCTCTTTGCCATGTCGCCGGATATGTGCCGGCCCTTCGACAAGGATCGTAAAGGAATATTGCTGGGCGAGGGCGGCGCGTTGCTTTTGGTCGAGGCTCTCGAACACGCAAAAGCCCGTGGCGCCAAGATCTACGCGGAAGTTTTAGGCTACGGGCTTAGCTGTGACGCGCATAACATGACGATACCGAGCCAGAAGGGCGTAATGAAGGTGATGGAGAAAGCCATACGAAATAGCGGCATAGCAAAAAAAGATGTCGGCTACATATCGGCTCATGGTACGGGCACAGGTTTAAACGACAAGACCGAGTCCGCGGCGATACGCGAAGTTTTCGGCGACCTGGCCAAAGATATACCCGTGAGCTCGATAAAGTCGATGCTCGGCCATACGATGGGTACGGCGAGCGCTCTCGAGGCGATGGCCTGCTGTCTGGCGATACGCGACGGCGTCATTCCGCCGACGATCAATTTCGCGACGCCTGATCCTGAATGCGCTATCGACTGTGTCCCGAACAAATCGCGCAAGAAGGATGTCCGGGTCGCGCTCAACAACTCATTCGCTTTCGGCGGCAACAACGCCTGCCTCGCCCTGGCGAGATACGGGGATAATTGATCTATGCCTTTTAAACCTAAATACGTGCATAGAAAAAATATAGGACATTATAGGACATCGATATAGGACAAGTGTATCGGCCGGTGCGTTATGACAGTCGTTCTGGCGAGATACGGGAATTAAAGGAATGAATAAAAAATACGATGTGATAATAATCGGTTCCGGGATAGGCGGATTGGCTGTCGCCGGACTTCTGGCGGAGAAAAAGAAAGTTCTTGTGCTGGAGAAGAATCGTCCTTTGGGCGGATATTGCGCAAGCTTCAAAAGAGGCGACTATCTTTTTGAGTCGGCGGTCCAGGCGATAAACGGTCTTTATAAAGGCAGTCCGATATATGATATTCTGAAAAGAACGAGCGCTCTTTCAGCCACGGAGATCGAAAGCCCCAAAGAGTTGTACAGGAGTATATTCCCGGATTACGACATAACTATTCCGCAAAAAGATCTGGCGAAGTATAAAAAGATGCTTTTTTCGTTTTTCCCGAGGGAGAAAGAGAATATCGAATCACTTTTCAGCGTAATGGAGTCGCTATATATGGAGATGAGGAGATTTTATCTGGGCGAAGCGCCTAAGAAAAGCCCCTTTATCCTCCGTTATTATAAAAGGTCCCTCAGAGACCTGCTCGATGAATTCATAAAGGACGATAAGCTTAAGGCCATCATCTCGCAGTACTGGATGTACCGAGGCCTTCCGCCCAGCAAGCTCTCCGCGATCACTTTCTCATACATATGGTATGACTATACGGCGAACGGCAGTTATTTCCCGCGCGGGGGAATGGAAGACATTATAAAGAGCATGACAGATTTCATCAGGAAGAGCGGCGGAGATGTGATGATTGGTTGCGAAGTCGCAAAGATACATGTCGAAAAGGGTGAGGCCTCAGGCGTGGAGCTTAAGAATGGGGATAGGTTTTCCGCGGATAGCGTTGTTTCGGGCATAGATGTTTTTGGGACATTCGCCATGATCGACGGCGCGGAGAAGACGGCCATCGCCCCATTTTTGAAAAAGCTTAAGGAGAATGCGATATCGATATCGGCTTTTAAAGTTTATCTTGGCCTTGATGTGGATGTCAGGAGCTTGGGCGTGAAAGATTATGAGATATTCGTAAATCCTTCATATGACATGGAGTCGATGTACCGATCGTCCGTAGATAATGATTTCCAGGACGCCCCGTATTCGATAACGATATACTCCAACCTGTCCGGCGCTTTCTGCGGCAAAGGCAAATCCGCTGTTTCCATAGGCATGTTGTCGGGTTACGATTTTTGGAAGGGCTTGTCCCGCACAGAATATAAAAAGAACAAGGAAGAGGCGCTCGAGACTCTGCTCGGCCGCGCGGAAAAAATAATCCCCGGCTTAAGAAAGCATATAAAAGTCAAAATAGCCGGTACGCCGCTTACAATGGAAAGATATACCGGCAACAGCCAGGGGTCGATCTACGGCTGGAATAGAAAAAACCTTGCCGACGAAATGCAGTTTATCAATCCCACTACGCCTATAAAAAATCTTATGCTTGCCAGCCACTGGACAAAGATGGGCGGAGGGATAGGTGGGGTGCTGTTATCGTCGGATCGTGTGAGTAATCTGTTAAAAGGATAATATGAAAAGAGTTGTTATTACAGGTATAGGCCCGATGTCTTCCCTGGGCACCGGATGCAAAGAGACGTGGGATTCGATCTTAAGCTCAAGATTGAATCTCGTCAAAGAGCATTATTCCGTAGGCGGCGAGGAGTGGGGAGAGTTTTATCTGCACAAACTGCGCGATTTTAGCATAGATAAGTTTGACCTGCCGAAGGAAAACTTCAAATTTGTAAAAGGATTAAGGACGGTAAAAAAAGAGGATACGGATCTTTATTATCTGCTGGCTGTCATCAAGCTTGCTATAGAGGACAGCAAACTTAAGTACGATCTGGAAAATAACGCCATGGGCCTTATCCTGTCGCACGAAAATCCGGGCGTGGAGATATTTTTTGAGGAGCTTATCGATTCACTTTACGATATATTCAAGACGAATCAGGGCAAAGACGCGACGAAGTTGGAACTCGCGAAAGCCGTATATAACGGCGGATGCGAAGAGCGCGGCTACAATCTGCAGTCATTTTCCTATCTATTCTCCGCCGCGAAAGTCTTCGACCTGCACGGATATTCGCTCTTTATCAATAACGCGTGCGCGTCGGGACTATTCGCCATAGAATCGGCGGCGCGGCAGATAAAGTCCGGTGTTTCGCCGGCCGTTATCGTGGCCGCCGTGGATAATCCGACGAAGATATACAAATATTTGTGGTTTAAGAAGAAAGGCCTTTATGCCGAGGATGGCATCACGCGTCCGTTTTCAGACGAAGCCAATGGCATTGTTTTCGGAGACGGCGGCGCGGCGCTGGTGTTGGAGGATCTCGAACACGCGAAAGCGCGTAGCGCGCATATATATGCCGAGTACTTAGGCGGCGGCTTTTCGCTCGAGGGTTGGAAGATAACGGTGCCGGACGTAACAGGCGATTTTTACGCGCGCTCATTCAGGCAGGCGCTGGAAACCGCCAGGATCAAGCCGGACGATGTCGACTTTGTCAACCCTCACGGGGTCGGCATGAAGATAACCGATATATATGAGGCGAGGACCATCAACGATGTATTTAAAGGGAAGAAGCCGCTCGTAAGTGCGTTCAAACCGCTGGTCGGGCATAATCTGGGCGGTAGCGCGCTTTTGGAGAGTGCGATAGCGCTTTTAGCAATGGAAAACAGCCTCGTTCCGGCAACATTGAATTACAAGAGCGGAGCCAATGGCCTGAAAATCGTCAGCAAAAATCAAAAAGCGGATATAAACGTCATGGCAAAAATGTCATGCGGCTTCGCGGGGTTTAACGGGGTATCGATATTCGGGAAGGTAACATGAGAGCATTGATATTGGATGGATCGAGAAAAGAAGATAAGGTGCTTGAGAAGGCCCATAATATAATAAAAGAGCGCTTAGAAAAAGATAATTGGGAAGTAAAATCCTTTATCCTGCGAGATATTCAGGTGGCACCATGTTTGGGATGTTTTGGTTGTTGGATAAAGACGCCCGGCGTATGCGTCATAAATGACCTCGGGCGGGAAGTGGCTCGTTTGGCATCACAAAGCGATATGTGGGTTCTTATTACTCCGGTGATTTTTGGGGGGTATTCCTCGGAATTAAAAAAAGCTATTGATCGAATGATCTGTATCGGGTTGCCGTTTTTTAATACAGTAAAAAATGAGGTTCGCCATATTCCTAGATATTTGAAGCGTCCTATTCTTGTAGGGTTTGGGTTGCTCGGTGAAGATAATGTGAGTAGCGCGCCAATATTTAAAGCGCTCGTTGAAAGGAATAGTAATAATTTTCAAAGTGCTTTTAGCCGCAGTGAGATTTTTTTATCAGATGATGATGGGAAAAACATAGCAAATAAAATTGATAATACGTTATCAGGGGTAATTTAATGAATTCATCAAAAAGCGTGCTAATTTTAAATGGTAGTCCAAAGCAAGACGGAGGAGTTTCGGGTAATATCGGTAATCGTATTTTGAGTTCTTTAGCCGTAAAAGGTATGCGGGGCGTAATGATTCGTATTATTGATGTTGCGGGTTCTAAAGAAAGATTGGATGTTTTAGTCGATCAGATAAATAATTCGGAAGCCATTATATTATCCTGTCCTTTATATATCGATAGCATACCATCTTATGTTATTCGCGCAATAGAGCATATTGGCGAGTCCAGAAAAAAAACAGGTGGAGCTAATGTGCGATTGGCCGTAATTATGCACTGTGGCTTTCCGGAGGCTTTTCATAATGATGTTGCTATCCGTATATTTCGGCAATTTGCGATAGAGTCAAGATTTGAATGGATTGGCGGTATGGCATTTGGGATGGCACCGATAATTAATAATAAATTAATAACTTTTCAGTGTAAAAATATAGATAAAGCGATTAAGTCGATGACCGATGCTATTTACTCAGGTACAGCGATTCCTGAAAAAGCTATTACTCTGATAGCAAGACCTTTTATGCCAACAATGCTTTATACATGCGTTGGTAATATTCTTTGGCGCATGATAGCTTTTAAGAATAAAGCATTAAAAATTAATGCGACTCCTTACGCCAGTTAAAAAATGTATTTTCTATAATGTGTAAATAGGGGATTGACAGTATGAATTTATTTTCAATTTTCGGTTTAGTAATAGGGCTTACAACTCTTTTTTTGGCGGTGCTACTTTTAAGATTTGGAAATATGCGGAACGATTTGCACCGTTCGCTATTCTTACTAAATATAGCTTTGGTAATATGGGGCTTTGGATGCATGATGGTTGGAATGTCGGCCGATGCGGCGTCAGCGCTTTTTTGGTGGAAGATAGCGCATATAGGCGGTGTTTTTACCGTTTGTTTTATTTTGGAAAATGTATTAGCAGTTACTGAGAGTAAGAAGAGGTGGTTTTTGATTTTTGCATACACAGAAGCATCTCTTTTTCAAGTCTTCTCGTTCTTTGATCTTTTGCAAGTAAAAATGACGTATGTTTTTAATTCTTTTTACTACATCACTCCAAACGGTATTGTATATCCGATATTCACTTTTTGTTTTCTTTTAGTCTGTTACTATTCCGCTATTATTTTAGTTACCGCTCTTTGGCATTCGCAAGGTCAAAAACGTTTACAGCTTAAATATCATCTATTTGCATTTTTATTTGGCATAGTTGGTGGAACGACGCACTTTTTCACAGTTTATTTTCCGAATGTTTTTCCTTACGGGTCATTATTACTTCCCGGATTTCCATTATTGACGACCTATGCAATCCTGAAACACAAGTTTTTAAATATCGAAGTAATCATAAAAAAGACTCTCGTTTTTGCAGGGTTATTTGCGTCTGTCTTTGCCATGGTCATTCTGCCGACGCTGATTTTGCAGGAATATATATTCCGAAGCGCGAGTTTTGGCGGTAAGATACTGGGATTTGCGATAAGCGGCGCTATTATTATCCTGACGAT
This sequence comes from Candidatus Omnitrophota bacterium, assembly GCA_028699255.1. Lineage (NCBI taxonomy): Bacteria > Pseudomonadati > Candidatus Omnitrophota > Candidatus Omnitrophota bacterium. Next base: position 140,105 of record JAQVUX010000002.1, read on the forward strand.
GCGGCGCATCGAGTCCTTCCTTATAAGCATTACCGATAAATACCTATTCCAGAAGAAATACGATTACAAGGAATTGCTCAAGACATTTACGACTGAGGTATTGACGGTACTGGATCTCGACCGGCTCGTGAACCTGACGGTTGATAAGATCGGTGACATCATGAAGATATCTTCCGCATCGGTTCTTCTATTGGATGCGGACAAGGTGCAGTTCGATGTCGCGGCATCGCAAGGCATAAAAGATCCGTCAGTCGCTTTATTGAAGTCGGACGCTATAGTAACATTTATGGAGAAGACGCACGGGCACATACTGCTTTCTGACATGAAAAAGAATAAGATAATAATACCTGCCGCGGTGCAGGCTACCATGGACAGGTTAAACACAGAGCTCATGATCCCTATGATCATGCGCGAAGAAGTGACGGGCATCCTGTCGCTCGGCAAGAAGAAGTCCGATGAGGAATACACACAGGACGACCTCGACATACTTTTGCCGCTGGCGCGCACTCTCGCCATCGCCATATCGAACGCCAAGTTCTTCGACGAGCTCAGCAAAACGCAGGCCGAAGCCGCGCAGAAAGAAAAGATGGCGGTTATCGGTACGCTTTCGGCCGGGATAAACCATGAGATATGCAATCCTCTCGGCATAGCGCGCGGCCAGTGCGAGGCGTTCCTGCTGAATTTGAAAGACGGCCTCTATAAGTTGAAGACCAACGAAGAGCTACTCACTAAAGCCAAAGATATCATGGCGAAGGTCATCCATGAAACCGACCGGGCGACGGCCATCACGAAGAAGCTGTCGCAATTTGCCAAGCCGGCTAAAGGCGACCTGGAGATAGTCGGTATTGATAAAGAGATTGACGATGTCCTGGGGCTGGTGGATTATGAGCTAAAGCTTGAGAAGATCGAGATAGAGAAACGGCTTCAGGAAAACCTGCCGAATATCTTTGTCGACAAGAAGCAGTTTCAGGAGGTTTTATTCAACCTGATACGAAACGCAGGGCAGGCGATAGGCGAGAAGGGCCGGATAATAGTTACCGCCAGGCGTGAGAAGGGAAAAGTATATATCGATATAAAGGATTCGGGCGCAGGTATTCCGCCCGATAAGATAAAACAACTGTTCAATCCGTTCTTTACTACCAAGGATCCGGGCAAAGGCACCGGCCTCGGACTTTTCATAGTCCGCCAGGTCATAGAGAAGAACGGCGGCCGCATTCGCCTTAAAGAGACTAAGGTCGGCGAAGGCACGACGTTTACTCTGGAATTCCCGGAAGCGAGCCAGGAAGATTATGCAAGCGCAAAGAAAGGAAAAACAGTTAATGGCAAAACCTAAAATAGTCGCGATAGACGACGAGGCTGATTTCATACAAATGTTGAGGGATTACTTCGAACCACGGGAGTACGAAATAAATGTCGCGATCCGTGGGGCGCGGGGGATCGAACTGGTTAAAGAGAAACAGCCGGATGTCGTCCTGATGGACCTGAAGATGCCGGGTATCGACGGCGACGAGGTGCTTAAGCTCATGGCGTCGATGAGCCACGCGCCGAAGATAATATTCATAACGGCGTACGACGACGGCGGTAAGACGAAGGCGCGCCTTCTGGAACTGGGGGCGTTCGCGTGTCTCGACAAACCGATAGCCTCGTTAAAAGGTCTGGAGGAGATGATTATCCGCGCGGCGGGTAATGTGGTAAATAAGTAGCGGTAAGCAGTAAGGAGGTAGTAATGAAGAAGATACTCGTAGTTGACGATGAGCACGACATATGCGATTTTCTCCAGAGCTTCTTTCAGGAGAGAGGGTATGCCGTGCGGTTCGCCACGAGCGGAGACTCCGCGCTCGCAATGGTAAAAGAGGAGAGGCCCGACCTGATGCTCCTCGATGTAAAGATGCAGGGTATGGACGGTATCGCGGTGCTCAAGCACGTCAAGGATATCGATAAACAGATAAAAGTGGTCATGGTTACGGCTCTCGAAGACCAGGATAGGATAGATGAAGCGTGCCGCCTCGGCGCGTCCGAGTATATCACAAAGCCGCTTGTTCTCGAAAATCTCGAACGCGCGGTTGAGAATAATTTAAAATAACAAAAGGAGAATGTGGTAATGGATAAACCGAAAAAAGCGCCGAGTTGGGACAAGCTCAATAATCTCTTCGTCGAGAATACCGCGGGCCGCGGCGCCAACCGCATAAATCCGCAAAGCGATCAACAGGACGGCTCGCCACCGGAGGGCGTTATGCCAAAATACGATTACCAGGCGTTTTTGGAGAAGGCGTCCAGGACGATGATACGCTTCAAAAAGCCCGAACATCTTATAAAGATGATCGTCCGGACGATCGACGAACAGCTTAAGGTAACGCACACCGCCGTGCTTTTATTTAAAGAACATAAGCATTCCTATATTCTGATAGATTCGAAGGGCGCGCACGGTGTAAAACTGCCGATAGGTTTTATAAAGCTGGCCGCGGATAATCCTCTCATCAGCGTATTTACCGGGAAGGAAAGTTATCTTATATCCGAGACGGGTATATTGCGCTCCGACGATGTTATCACCGGCCTGCGAAACCGCGAGATACTCGAGCGCCAGCCGGCGCTTTATGACAAACTGCTTCTCATAAAGAAGCAGATGGATCTGATAAAGGCGAAGCTGTGCGTACCGTGTTATTTTAAGCGCGAACTCTTGGGCATACTCGTCCTGGGCGAGAAGATATCGGGCGAGAGTTTCAGCCGCGAGGAGATGGGATTTTTCGTTACGCTTGCCAACGACGCCGCAATGGCCATAGCGAACGCGCTACTTATCGAAAACTTACAGCAAAAGATCGACGAGATAAAGGAGCTCTACGTCCGCGAGCACCGCATATTCATACATACGGCGATAGCGATGGCCGCGGCCATAGACGCGCGCGATCCGTACACGCACGGACACACGGAGCGCGTTACGACCTACTGTCTGGCGATAGCCAGGGAGCTCGAGGGCATCCCCGAGATGTCGGCATACAAGAATTTCAGGGAGACTCTGCAGATATCGGCGCTCCTGCATGATATCGGCAAGATCGGCATTCCCGACCACATCCTAAATAAGCACGGCAAGCTTTCGCCGGAGGAGTTCGAGGAGATAAAGAAGCACTCGATAATCGGCGCGACTATACTGCATCCGATCAAGGAATTGAGCGACGTTGCGAGGGAAGTGCGCCACCATCAGGAGTGTTACGACGGTTCGGGTTATCCGGACGGGGTGAAGGGCGCGGATATCCCGCTCATCGCCAGGATAATAGCGGTGGCCGATGCTTTCGACGCCATAACTACCGACCGGCCGTATAAACGCAGAAAGAGGATCGAGGACGCCCTGCAGGAATTGAAGCGCTGTTCCGGTTCGCAATTTGATCCGGTTATCGTGAGCGCGTTTTTATTGGCTTATGAGAAAGGTAATATAATCACAAGTAGTGACCAAACCCCAAGGCTGGGATAAAAGCGTTAAGCCGCGGGCGGACAGGATACAGAGACGATCTTCACCTCGCTATTTCCAAGATTCTTAAAATAGTGAGGTGCGGATGAGTCGAAGTATATAGTGTCGCCCGAACCCAATACGTATTTTTCCTCGCCTATAGCCGCTTCGATCCGTCCTTCAATGACGTAAATGAACTTTTCGACGCCGCGCGCATCTTCTTCCGCGCCGGTGCGGCCGTGCTTTGCTATTGTAATGAGGATGGGGAGCATATTCTTGTCGCGGACATTTGTCGCGAGTATAATTGACGCGGATTTCTTGTCGTGTATCGAGACCTTAGGCCCGGTTTCTTTTGTTTTTACCTCGACGGTCTTCTTTGCGGAGGGCAGATCTTTATAGAGATCGGTTATGGTAATGCCTAACGCGTCGCATATATTTATGTGCGATTTTAATGTACCCGTCATCTTGCCGTTCTCGACCCTGCTCAACGTGGCGAGCGCGACGCCGGATTTCTGCGACAGCTCCGAGAGCGTCATCTTTTCTTCTTTCCTGTATTTATTTATTATCTCTCCGACATGCATATATTATAGCTCCTATTTTTATGAACCAATTATACTACTCTTTTGTGGATTTGTCAAGTCATGAAACAATCAAACTTGATAAAAAGTAAAAAAGATTTGACAAAATCGGAATTGCATGATATATTTCTTATGCTTGGTAGCGAGGATGGTCAAAATCATGAGAAGAATAAATTTCCTAATCGTTTGTGCGCTTACCTGTATTGTTATTGCCGGAGTTACGGAGCTCTGCTTTGCTTCTATCCCGCCTACTACTATAATAACTGCTAAACTGGATGCTAATCCCGCCGAAGACATTATCATTAACTTCGGTTCTCAACACGGTCTTTGGGTATATTCCAATAACTCTGTCTGGTTTCACCTTCACCCTATAAGTCCTAAGTCAATTACCAGAGCTGATCTTGATGGCAATGGCATCGATGATCTCGTGATCGACTTCGGTTCTCAGTACGGCGTCTATGTGTATAGCGATACCGGTGCATGGACTCAGCTTCATATTTTTACCGCAAGCTCCATTACCGCCGCCGATCTTGACGGCAACGGTAAGGACGACATTATAATCGACTTTGGTCCCCAGTACGGCATCTATGTGTATAGCGATACCGGTGCATGGATTCAGCTTCATACTTTAACCGCAAAGTCAATCACCGCCGCCGATCTTGACGGCAATGGTAAGGATGATATCATCGTAGACTTTGGTTCACAGTACGGCATCTATGTGTATAGCGATACCGGTGCATGGAATCAGCTACATAACTTCACCACAAAGTCTATCACCGCCGCCGATCTTGACGGCAACGGTAAGGATGATATCATCGTAGACTTTGGTTCAGAGTACGGCATCTATGTGTATAGCGATACCGGTGCATGGAATCAGCTACATAACTTCACCACAAAGTCTATCACCGCCGCCGATCTTGACGGCAACGGTATTGACGACATTATAATCGACTTTGGTTCTCAGTACGGCATTTGGATATATTACAACAACTCTACATGGCAAAAATTACATGATCTTAGCCCATGGGCAGTGAATGTACCGCCGCCGCAATTCACGAATCTAACCGATAAGACCGTGGTCATAGGTAATTTATTACAATTTACGTTAGAAGCTGACGGCTCCTATGTTCCTGCGGGTGAGCTTGCGTATTCGGTTGCAGGCCTGCCTCCGGATGCTTCGTTTGATGCCGCAAGCCGCACTATTTCATGGACGCCAACCCTATCCGATAAAGGGACCTACGACGTTACCTTTACCGTAACCAATGGCGCTACATCATCCACCAAATCTATCATTCTCTCGACTGTATATATAGAGGAAGCCTTGCTCACAAATGACGCAAGCATTGTGGGTAAACCGTCTATTTATGACGATAAAGTTATCTGGTCAGATAATAGAAATTCAAGCTACGATCTTTACCTGTATGATATCTCAGGCCATAGCGAATCGCTCCTAAATATTGATACCGCGGCAAAATTTAAACCTGCGATATATGGAGATAATATTGTATATATCGATCAGGACTTCAACCTTTATATGTACGATCTCTCCACAACCCAGAAGACTGAAGTAACAACGCTTTCTACAGCCGATAACGGACCGGCTATTTATAAAAATAAAATAGCATATGTAGCTGACCCCGTGAATATCTGTATATATGATATACCAACCGGACAAGTAACTGCGATAAGCGACGCAAGCTCAAGCCATGGATCTCTGAATATGGATGAAAATTCTCTCTTTTGGGAAAGTAGTCGATTGGATTCCGGCCAGAATGTTTATGATATATACACCTACGACCTTCAAGCCGGAACTAAATCTATGGTATTAAATAATCTTGCTTTATGCGGATTTGCCGCATATGGAGATAAGATATCCTGGGCTCAATCAACCGGACTATGGATATACAATATCTCTACAAAAGAGGGGATGCAGTTAACGCAAAATTCAGGCTCTATCAATCTTGCCATGTATGAGTATAGGATCGTATGGGCGGGAGATGATAGCCAAATCCACCTTACGGCCATGACTTTCTCGCCTCGTATTATCTCTGCCGATTGTGAGTGCGGCTACACAGGCTATAATGTCAATATAACCGGCACAAACCTTGGGTATAGCCAGGGTTCTTCAAATATTGAGTTAGGTGGTAGTGTTGTAAATGCGGCCATAACATCCTGGTCAGACACTTCCATTGTCTGCGTAATACCGTTTAATACTGATTTATCAGGTAATCAGACGCTGAAAGTAAATACTCCAGGGGGTAAGAGTAATGGTGTTGAGATAACCTTGCAGGATTTATCAAAGCTTCCCACAAAACCGACTCTTAACACTTTTTCTACTCCTACCAGTAATACGGTGCAGACATTGTCAGGAACTAAAGATATTAATACCTCTATATGGATGAACGGAGTTGAAAAAGTCCCCATAGATAGCTTTACTACATGGTCTGTCTCTATAACGTTGGCAGAGGGTCAAAACAATATAAACGTCACAGCGAAAAACTCCACAGGCGGAGAGAGTCAATCCGCTCTCGCGAGCATCTTACTTGATACAACCCCTCCCACAACCCCAGTAATGATAGATGATGGAGCTACTACTAATTATATAAGCACTTTTCATGCTGTTTGGTCGGCTCAAGATGCGGAGTCTGGAATTATCGAGTATCGATATCGCATAACGGATGGCACTAATGGCGGATCGGTAATTCGTGATTGGACATCAACGGGTGTAGTGCCGGAGGTGACGGCTACGGAATTATCTCTATCCAAAGGTCATACGTATTATTTCAGCGTCCAGGCCCGGAATGGCGCGGGGTTGTGGAGCTGTATAAGTTCGAGCGGCGGCGGTACATTAATACAGGCCGCGCCGGATATAATATCGATCAGCCCGGTTGCGGGAAGTATTCTGGACTCTGAGAATACGGTGGATTTTAATATAAACGCTATCGACCAGGAAGGGGACGCCATCCAGTATAGGATATTGGTTGACGGCGAGATTGTAAGCGATTGGAATAGCGCTCCAAATTTTAGCTGGCAGATGACGTCGCCCGAATCCGGCGCAAGGCAGGCTACGGTTTATGTTAAAGATACATGGGGCAATGAAAACTCCGGTTGTGTATCGATATACCTGGCCAGAAAGGCATTGGAATTACCATGAGTAATAAAATATTTGCCATAATTATAGTTATAGCTTTATCGTTAACTCCACGTGTTTTTTGTGCTGAGGAAACTGTAAAAACCGAAGATGTATCGGCGACCATCGAAACGAATACGGAAGAAGTCGTTTCCAAAAAGAGCGCGGCGGCTATGGTCAAATCCTCGGCCTCGGCGGTGGCGTCTATGGCGGCGGGCGAAGACGTAAGTTCCGGCTCCGTCGGAGGAGGCGCTTCGCTGTCACCGCTTTTGAGCGAATCATTTCAGACGGATCTTGCCACCGGCAGTGCGACTGCCAATATTCCGATAGTCGTGCCGCCCGGTAGAAAGAATATGCAACCGTCGATAGCGATCTCCTATTCCAGCAATAACCCCAATGGAGTGTGCGGCGTCGGCTGGGGGCTTACAACCTCCAGCATTCAGCGCTCGACCAAGAATGGAACTCCAAAATACGATAGCACGGATACATTTGTTTTTGCTTCAAGCGGATCGAGCGGCGACCTCGCCCTGATCGATGCCGAGAATAATGAATATCGTCAGAAGATAGAGACGGGTTTTATGAAGTATGTCTTTGATCCTGCCGGCTTAAAATGGACGGTATGGGATAAAGCCGGCACTAAATATGTATTTGGCACTTCCGTCGATTCGAGGATCGTGGGTGACGACGCTACGAAAATATTCGCGTGGTTTCTGGACAGGGTCGAAGACGTATATGGCAATACGGTGTTATTTACTTATGAAAAGGATAGCGGGCAGATATATCTGGCCGGAGCTATTTATACCTCCAACTCTACTGTGACTCCGGCGCTCGCCGCGGATAAAGCGGTGAGCCTTGTTTACGAAACCGGCAGGGCCGATATTGCCTATAATAACAGAGCCGGGTGGCAGATAGCTACCGCCAAACGATTAAAAGAGGTACAGGTTAAAGTCGATGGCGTTCTCGTGTGGCGGTATGCGTTCAGTTACTCGACGAGCGCGGATACGACACGCTCGCTCCTGACGCAGGTTACGCTTTTCGACGCGGCCGGCAACAGTCTGCCTCCGAAGAAATTTACGTATCAAACGATCGAGTAGACAAAAATGCGAAAATTTATTTCCATAATCCTGGTATTTGCCCACGTTGCGCTTATACTGCCTCTTCCCGAGGCGCACGCGATGGAGAGCGCCAATTTTAAGGTAACGGAGAGCGCCGTATCCTCCGGAGGCGGCTCAAACGGCGGTATTGGGGCGGATATCGCTTATTCAAATGCCGCGGAACCGGCTACGGGTAATGCGGAGAGTTCAAATTATAAGGCCTCGCTCGGCTACATAAATGTTATCGCCTCGAACCCGCCGATATTCAAATCATTGATACCGGACGCGAATATGAGAGCGGTGTGGGATAAGGCTCAGCCATGCGCGACGACGATATCCCTCGATGGGTATTTTTCCAGCCCCGATAATTTGCCCCTTACATATATAGTAGAAGGTAACTCGCGGATATCTGCGGTTGTTAATCCCGTAACGCACGTCGTCAATTTTTCGCAGGGCGATGATTTTTCCGGTGCCGAGGCCGTCAGGTTCGTTGCTGTAGATGCCTCAGGCAATAGAACCGTGAGTAATTTTGTGATGCTTGTGGTGAAAGGGGCCGGTAATAATCCTCCGGTGATCCATCCGATCAGCGACATTACGGTGCGCGAGAACGAACTCGTTCAGGTCGCGCCGACGGTATTCGATCCGGATGGCGATGCTCTGACTATAACTTACAGCGCGCCCTTAAACGATACGGGAAGCTGGCAGACGTCCTACAAAGACTCTGGTGCATATAAAATAACGGCTACCGTTTCGGACGGGACGCTAAAAGCTTCTTCCGCTTTTAATATAACCGTAAAAAATGTGAACAGGCCTCCGGTTATCGATACGATTGCCGGCGTAACGGTCAACGAAGGTGATGTCGTCAAATTAAACGTTACAGCCCGCGATCCTGATGGCGATAATGTCACCATAGATTATCCGAATCCTCTGGATAGCGACGGAAGCTGGCAGACGACGTACAAAGATGCCGGGTCATACAGTTTTACGGTTACCGCATCGGACGGCGATTTGAGCTCGACGAGCGAAGCCAATGTTACCGTAAATCCCATCAACGCGGCGCCTCTGGTCCGGCTTTACTCCGATAAGACCAGCCTATCTGCGAATGAAGAATTCACGGTTTATCTGCTTGCGCAGGATCCCGACGGCGACCAATTGACGCTGACACTCAAAAAGGATGGGAGCGCGATATCCGGTTGCGAAAACATTGTTCTCGACGCCCAGACTTTTACAAAAACTATATCCATATCGAACGCGGGAAGTCACACCATCGACGCTGTAGTTACGGAAACCGGCGTTTCGGGCGACGCGAATACCGCCTCGGCTACGCTTAAGATAAACGTCGATGAAAATTCCTCGTCGGACGTATATTTCCCGATATCCGGAGATTTTAACGGTGACGGCTTAACGGATCTCGGCTATTTTAACAGGGCGCTCGGGATATGGAAGGTTCAGTTGTCCAAGGGTGACGGTACATTTGGGTCTGTCGAATACTGGATAGCGAGCGGATTCGGTAATAACGACAGCTATTGCTATCCTATGACGGGTGATTTTAACGGTGACGGTAAGACTGACGCGGGTTTTATACGCGTGCCTACTTCAGACGGTGCCGGCTCGTATGTTCGGCTTGCGTTATCAAGCGGTACGGCCTTCAGCGCCCAAACAACCGACTGGCGCAGTACGAGTGCCGGGACACTGATGAGCGACTGGCATTACACGACGTTTACCGGCGATTTTAACGGCGACGGCATAAGCGATACCGGCCAGGTTCATTACGAGGAGGCGAACTATCGTTACGTTGGGCTTACCGGCGCGAATGGCGCGGTATCGGCGATGGAAAATTGGATAAAAGGCGGAAGCCATGTTTCGACAGGTGAAATATCGCCCATCGCGGCCGATTTTAACGGCGATGGATTAACGGACGCGTGTTTTTTCAGGAAGGCATACGGCACATGGACTGTATGCCTCTCGAAGGGCGACAGGTTTGGCGATACGACTACCTGGCTAACGGTATTTGGCACGGATAAAGATCCCGTCCTGGCCGATTTTAACTGCGATGGCCTGACGGACATCGGTTATATGGTAAAGGAAGATTCGCAGTGGTCGGTAAAATATGCCATATCGGACGGAACGAAGTTTAATCTTAAGAACGGCGAAGCGTATACCTACAAGACGCTTATATCCGATTCTGTAAGCGGTACATTCATATCCGGCGATTTTAACGGCGACGGCCTTTTTGATATAGCGGTATTTAATAAGGATACGCGTGAATGGACGGTTAAACTACACCATTCGAAATATCCGGATCTGCTCATCGGAATAGATAACGGTATGAGCGGTACGACCACGATAACTTACAAGGATTCGGCCGTATTCGATAATACCGGCGACGACGGACTGCCGACCCTGCCATTCTCGATACGCGTCGTGACGAGCGTGACCCAGTCGGACGGTCTCGGAAGTAATTACACGGCGAATTATTTTTACCGCGACGGCGCCTTCGACTCCGTCCAGCGCGAGTTCCGCGGGTTCGGTTACGTTAAAGTAATAGACGCCGAAGGAAGCTACAAAGAGACGTATTTTAACCAGGATGACATATATAAAGGAAGGCCGTCGAAAGAAGTGGTGCGTGATAAGTATAACAATATTTACTCGCAGGTTTTGTATAACTGGCAGGATCGTAAATTATTCAGCGACGCGGTTGATTATCCATACCTTCTGGACAAAACCTCAAATGCTTATGATCCGGTTACCGGCGCGACTAAAAGCGCGAAAACTATATACACCTATGACGACTATGGCAATGCGGTAAATGTCAGGGAAGAGGGTTTCCTCGATACGGCAGGAGATGAGCAGGAGGCGCAGATCACGTATTATTACGACACCGCAAACTGGATACTCTCAAAGCCGGTTGAGAGCAGGGTGAAGGACGCCGCGGGCAATGTGGCCGCGGCGACGAAATACGAATACTATTCGGACGGCGCCCTGAAGAAAGAGGAGCGATGGCTCGGGCGCGCGGGCGGCGCTCCGTCGTGGGGATCAGGCGACAACCCGACGGCCGAGTTTACTTACAGCGCTGTCGGAAACGTCGAGACGGTTAAGGACGCCCGCGGCAGTGTTACCGCTACCGCATACGATGCCACAATGACGTTCCCGGTAATAGTTACCAATGCGCTCGGCCATACCCAGCAATTTACCTATAATAAAGCCACCGGCAAGATACTTACTTCCACCGACCCGAATGGCCAGGTGTCGTCTTCGCAATACGACGGATTCGGCCGGTTATATCATGTAGCCGGGCCGGGCAATATCTCCGAGGTTGCGTATACTTACGATCTGGCCTCAACCCCGACCAGGATAATATCCGCTACAAAAACGGCGGACGGAAGCTACGCGAAGGCTTTTAGCTTTATCGACGGCCTTGGCCGACAGATACTCTCGCGCTCCGAAGCCGAATATAGCGGCGCCGCGAAACACATCGTTTCGGGCGAGGTGCGTTACAATTCGCGCGGTCAGGTTGTGCGTAAATACCTGCCTTATTATATCTCTGTCCCAGCCCCCGAAGACTTGTATATGCCGCCGCAGAACGCGACGTGTTATGTCGCGTATGAGTATGACGCCATGGGACGTCTGGTCAAGACGATCCGTCCGGATAATAAGGTGAGTTACACCATATATGGCGTGAATAAGCTGGAAGCGGTAAACGAGAACGGCCAGCGCGCCGCGCAGACGAAAGACGCTTATGGCAGGATAGTCGAGGTTCAGGAAGACATGGGCGATATCACGAATTACGTTTATGATATGCTCGGCAATCTTACCGATACTTACGACAGCGCCTCAACGCGCAATCACGTCCATATGGAATACGATACTTTAGGGCGAAAAATATTGATGACCGATCCCGATATGGGCGGATTCGCCGGCAAGAGCTGGCAATATTATTACGACAGGGCAGGCAACCTCGTCAACCAGGTGGACGCAAAAGGGCAGAGCATAACTTTTCAGTATGATGTCATTAACCGACTGGTTAAAAAATGGGGACTGTCCCCGCAGGGGGCTGTCCCCATTTTTTCCGTTGATTATTTCTACGACGACTCCTCTAAGCCGAACTGCATCGGAAGGCTGTCGAGCGTTACAGATCCAAGCGGTTCGACGGAATTCTTTTACGATATTCTTGGCCGTGAGATAAAGACCACAAAAAATATAGGCACTTCTTCATATTCCGTGGAGCGCTCCTATGATTCGCTCGACAGGCTCGTTACCGTTAAATACCCCGACAGTACTGTTATTGCCTACGTATACAACAAGCAGGGCGGGATCGCTACAGTTACGGGCGAGCAGGGGGCTTCTTATGTTTCCTCGGTAAGTTATAATGCGAACGGCCAGATAGAGCATATAGTGTATGGCAACGGTACCTCGACCGATTATGCTTATGATCCTTATAATTTCCGGCTCGATCAGCTGAAAACTTTCGATCCGCAAAAAACGGCTATACAAAATCTTGCTTATAATTTTGATCCTATCGGAAATGTAACCTCGATCCAGGATAGCGTAAATACCAATACGCAATCTTTTCAATATGACAATCTGAACCGTTTGATACAGGCGACAGGCAATAGTTACGGGCAGATAAATTATACTTATGACTCTATCGGCAATATTCTTACTAAAGGCGCCATCAGAATGGAATACGGCGCCAACGCCGGAGCGCACGCGGTTACCGCGTATACATTAAACGACGTACGAAAAACCATAGTTTACGATCATAACGGCAATATGACTGCGAAAGGCAACAGTAGTTTCGAGTATGATATAGAGAATAGGCTTAATAAAGTAATGGTCGAAAAAGGCGGCGAGCTCTTCGATCTTTCCCTCAATCTTGCCGTCGGATGGAATTTCTTCTCGCTTCCCGGATTTATCCCGAACACAGCCGGCAAGATCAAAGATGTGCTCGCTTCGATAGACGGGAAATACGACCAGGTTTCGACGTACGATCCGGTTACGGGTAAGTGGCTCCACTACGTCGGAGATGAAAAATTCAACCAGTTCGACAAGTTCGAGATCGGCATTGGATACCTCATATATGTAAAAGAGGCGTGCACTTTAAGTTTGAGCGGATCGTTCCCGGCTACCGCCCAGGTCAGCCAGTTAAAGACCGGTTGGAACCTGGTGTCCGCGCCCACGACGTCCGAGATCGAGCCTTCCGAAGCGTTCCGTAACATAACCTACGATTCTATCGTCGAATATAACGGCACGGAATATATCCATGATCCGGCGACGCTCAAGAAAGGCAATGCCTACTGGCTGCATGTAACGAGTGACCAGGCGTGGACTGTGCCTCTGTCGCAGGTCGAAACTACCTACTCTTACGACGGCGATGGTGGAAGAGTTTTACGAACTTCCCCGTCATTGATTACAGATAACCTCGGAGGTTGCGCCGCAGCAGATAACCTCGGAGGTTGCGCCGCAGGCGCATCCTCCGAGGTTGGCAAAGGTCAAGTCACCGTCTATGTCGGCTCCTCTTACGAAGCCGAAGGCCCTGCCGGCCAGTCACCCGACAAGATCACAAAGTACATCTACATGGGCTCGACACGCATCTGCTCGGTCGAGACGTCGTTGCGAGCCGCCGAAGGGGGCTCCTCGGGGGTGGTTAAGGCTTACTACTACCACGCCGACCATATCGGCTCATCCAACGTCGTTACCGACGAAACCGGTAGCGTCGTGAATATTCTCGAATATTCGCCTTTCGGCGAAGTATCTCGCAACACCGGTAATTACTCGACAGATAAGCGCTTCACTGGTAAGATATACGACGAAGGTTCCGCTCTTTACTATTACGGGGCACGTTATTACGACCCCGAACTCGGACGATTCATCACGGCTGATACAGTTATTGCTTATCCATATGATCCCCAGTGTTTCAATAGATATTCCTACGCTCGAAATAATCCCATAGTCTACATCGACCCATCGGGACACTTCTGGTGGTTTATAATATGGGCTATATGTCAGGTCATATCGGCTATAGCTGCCGTTGTATCTGCGGTATGTACAGTCGCAAGTATGATTAGTAGCGCGGCGGGTAATCAGGCGTTAGCTAATACGTTTAGTTCCATTGCCCAAATAGCTGGTTGGGTTAGCATAGGGGCTGGGTTGACTGCCATAGGTGCGGCTACCGCCGCCGAATCTGCCGCAGCCGGTGTAGCGGCCAACACATCGCAAAAGGTTGTTAGTGAAACGACTATATATGTAGTGAGAAAAAGTTCCGAAAATTCAGTCGAGATGGGTTTATTTTATGTGTCACATGAAGTGCCAGCGGCTATTCAAAGCAGTGCAGTAAGCGCGGTTGGGTCACTCGTTGCATCAGGAGTAGGGGCGGGGAGCGCCGTGATAAATAGTGCTATGTCAGGAGGGTCAACAGCAGGAAACGCTTTTGGTAATGCAAATGCACCCGGTTTTTATAAAGACCTTTATCCAGGCCAATATCGAACACAACTAAGTGCAGGGGAGATTGGAATCGGATACAAAGGGGCTGGAATTTTTTATCATACAGGACTAGAAGCAAAAAGCATATCAGGCGAAAGCGCCATAATAGATTTTAATAGAGCACCGGGTGCAAATAATCTGGACACATTATTAGGTAAAGACGTTCCTGGCAAATTCGGTGGCTCCGAAAATTATCAATTTTATTTAGTTGTAGATAATAATTCAACCAAAGTTAATGCATTTTTTGACATAGCTGCAAAACTTCATAATACGGATCATTCATACAATTTATATGGCACAGGGAAACCATTTAATTGCTATGAAGGTCGTGATTGGGTTTTGGAGCAGTTGAAAATTAAGAATAATGTAAGGTGGCGGAATCAATGATTCCTTATGACTCTTGGATAAATAAAAAGCGATTTGGACGATTTACACTTTTATTGAGCCCTGTTTATTTTATAACCGCTACCTATCAAGTGTCTATGTATATTATATCAGCTGAAATTCGTAAATATGGAATTAGTCTATTAGTTTTTCCATTTGCACTTTTTCTTGTGCTGGTTGGAGTTGTCCGGGTATATTTAAGTTATTTACTTCTTAGAAATGCTTGCGAAGAATGGATGATTAAATTAATTTTTGTTTTTCTTTGCGCTATTGAAATTTTTTTTGGATTTTTTGCAGGATTGATTCTTATTGCTGAACTTGGGTTAATTGGCAATATAATAGTTATGCTATTTGTGATTTATTATGTATATGCATTATTGTTTTTTAGGAATAAAATAGAGAATTAGATTTTGTAGACACTTTACATAATGCCATACATCAAAAAGGAGACGTTGCCATGAAAACCAGGTTTAGCTTGATAGCAGTATTTTTATCTGCCGCGATTTTGCTGTTTGCTTCCACAGCCTCTGCCGCGATCCCGCATCTCATGAACTTTCAGGGCAAGGCAACGGATAAGGCGGGAGCGCCGTTAAGTGGCACATATAATCTCACGTTCAGGATATACGATGCCGAAACCGGAGGCGCCGCGAAATGGTCCGAGACCCAAACCGGCGTTCAGATAACGAATGGTATCTTCCAGGTTCAATTAGGCAGTGTTACCGCACTAACCCTGTCTTTCGATGTGCCATACTGGATATCGCTCGAGATCAACACAGACGGCGAGATGTCTCCCCGGACGCGTCTTGCATCGGTACCGTATGCGTATGCGGCTCAATCTCTATCTGAAGCACCAGTCATCCCATTCTACAGAAAGGGCTTCGATATTGTCTCTATAGATTTTAACTCAATTAAAATCTCAGCCGGTGTTATGGACCTGGTGGGCAAAATGTTTGCGTCTACTATATATTCGGATCCGTTGCGACTTGAATGCCTGACAGAGCCTAAAAACCAGGACTGGATTCACGGATCAAAAACCCCCAACTCTGTGGCTTACGTTTATGCATTTAATAATGCCGGCCAGATAGCATTTAAATTTTCGGATGAGGCCCCTACTCTATCCGATTATTATGGGAATACCGCACAACAGCCTTTTTTGTACAAGCGATACCCCGAAACGAGCGAAGGAGTATATTATCGATATATTGGCCAAATACAGTTGGATGATGCAGGTAATCCGGGGCTTATTAGTAACATCGAGCAGATTGCGTCCACTGTGCGGCATCCGACATCTTATTATGTTTATGGAACAGCGAGTATATATCACAAAAACGATTCATTGGTATCCGGTGCGATCGGGTCTGTTCATCCGATCTATACAAAAAAGAAAGAGACGAAGATCCTTGCGCCGCTTTCTAATGTTACCATTAATGTGTCGTTCAAAATCACAGCATCATCTAACAATGGGCCAATGTATCATCAGCTATATAAAAACGGCACGGCTATTCCTGGAACTGAAGTTTTGTCTGAATCCGGTTTTAACGGGGTTTATGCATATGATGTTACTGGCGTGAATCAGGGTGATTTGATTCAGGTATATTTGGCTGCAAAATGGAACTCGGCCATCAATCCTACGGTAAGCGAGCTTCGGATAAATGGCGCGGCGATCAACTATGACAACTTTCCCAACATGGGAGCCGAAACGAAGTTTTATATAGATTCGGGCAGTTTCGGGCAGAGTAATTTATAATTCGAATGGTGATAGGGGGGGCGAAAGATATGGTTTTAGTGAAATAAAAACTATCTATAATACCAACTTACGGAGAAGGGGCAAGCGTATGTGTCATGAATCTTGCATTAATTTTGGAAAAAGAATTATTAAAAAAGAATATGTTGAGAATAAATTTGTGCTGGAAGTAGGCTCTATGGATATCAATGGTTCTCTGAGATCTTTCATAGAATCGTTTGCCCCTGTTGAATATATTGGGGTTGACATGCAAAAAGGACCCGGGGTTGACCTGGTGTGCGCCGCCGAAGATATTGTAAACAAATTTGGACGAAACAAATTCGATTTAGTAATTTGCACAGAAGTCTTGGAACATGTGAAAAATTGGAAAAAAGTTATTTGGAATTTGAAGCATGTTGTAAAGCCAGGAGGAATAGTGGTCGTAACTACCAGATCAAAAGGGTTCCCGAATCATAGCTATCCTTTTGATTTTTGGAGATATGAGATTTCTGACATAGAACATATATTCGCTGATTTTGATATTAAGGTCTTGGAAAAAGATACCGGTGCGCCAGGAGTCTTTCTTTTAGCTAAAAAAACTATTTTTTTAACTAATGGCAAGGCTGTCAGCATTGACCTTTACTCAATGCTGTTGGGAAAAAGATGCTCGATAGCGGCAATCTATTTTTACACTTTTCCTATGCAAATGAAGGTTTATTTTAGGCATCCTTTGAAGTTTTTTACGATGATATGGTGTAGTTGTGTAAAATTATTTGTTGCGGCAAGCCGTTTTTTTAAATAAACAAAATAAATAAAAGTAGACACTTTATATAACACCATACAGCTAAAAGCGATGGTCGAGAAAGCGTAATATGAAAAGAGCGTTATTTCTAATCTTATCAATCCTTATGCTATCAGGATGTGCAAGCACCTTAAGTAATGTTAAAGAAAATGAGCCATTAATCGTATCATCAGATAAAAGCGTTGTTTTTGGCAAGGTCTCATTCTATATGCCCTCTGGCGCCGAATGTAAAGCCATGTTCATAAATGTGAAGACCAATAAATTTTATGAAATTCAAGCAAATGACGGGCCTTTTATAAGATATACGTTCTTTGAGAAGAATAAAAATTTTAAAGGCTATGTCGAAAAGACTTTTTATATTGCGCTTCCTCCAGGAGACTATCGCTTCACTACGCTACGCTTCATGGAATATAATCAAAATGTCAGCGATGTTTATCCAAAGATAGACTTTTCTGTTTCGCCAAACGCAATCGTGTATATTGGAACTCTTAAGCTTACACCTAAAGATATGCATAACTATATTCTATTTAGCGCAGGTCATGTAAATATAGCGATATATGATGAGAAAGATAACGCAATTAAAGAATTAAAAGAAAAATATCCTAGCTTGAATGGCGAGGTCGTTACCAGTTTAATGAAGATACTTAGTAATAAAAAAGATAAAGGCGGCACAACAACACAAGAGAACAAAGGGGCGGAGTGAAAAAAGTCGCTTATTTATTTACTGCAATACTATTTATTAGCGGGTGTGCGTGGCAAAGGATCCCGGCAATGCCCACTTACAATGTTTCAAAAACAATTCCTATAAAGGTTGGCGTAGTATTGGGAGACACTTCCGCGTCTTTCGAGAATGGTTACGGTGTGGTAAAAAATTTGAAAGAAATGAGAGTGTTTGATGAAATTATTTTTCCGTATGAGAAAAACAATCAAGTTGATGGTATTCTCAAAATGGATATAAATGGCGGTTGGAACTCATCCGCGCTGTTCGAGTCTGCAAAAGGTACTCTTATCGGTCTTTCTATGGGTACTTTGGGTATGGCGATAGGTTCAAGCGGGACAGGTACCCACGATGCGATTATTACACTTAATAAAGGTTCGATAGAAGTGGCGAGATATTCAGTGCATATTAAAACTACTGTGGAGTGTGGGATAAAAGCAGATTTAAGTGACGTTGACTATAAAGCTAAAGGTCTCCAACACCGCAAACTGGCCGTTGAGATTGCCAAGCATATAAGCGACGATTATTCACGTATCGTAGAAGAATTTAAAAAATAGAGACTATCTATATTGCGCCAGTAGGGGGGCAAGATGAATAAAGTTATAGTCAGGATTTCAATAATACTGACAGCGGTATTTTTATTGCGTGCTACGTGTAGTGCCACTGAGATTACAAAAATACCTAGTGATCCAAATTATATCAAGTTTTTAGAATATGGCTCACAAGGAAAATTTGAAGATGCGGAAAAAGAATTAAAACTAATAAAGGCAAAACAATATGAAATGTTAATACATATTAATCTTAATGTGATTAAGAGCATATTTGATAAAAAAATCACAGAACAGACTGCAATGCATCTATTTAATGGGTCTTATTATCTTGAAAAAGGTGAAACAAAAAAAGCAATCGCAGAACTTAACGAAGCTATTGCAGCTAATCCCAACTATTCAGAAACTTATCGCAAAATGGGCATTGCTTATTCTGCTGATGGTAAATTTGGGAAGGCAATATCTGAATTAACCAAAGCTATAAAAATCGATCCTATGAATGAATATCTTTATTTTACTCGCGGAAGTATTTATTTTAAAGATGGTTATTATAGTAAAGCAAGCGATGACCATACTAAAGCGATAGAGATAGCACCAAATAACGCCAAATTTTATGAACAAAGAGCTGTTTGTTATTATATGAAAGGGAAGTATGATAAAGTAATAGATGATTTTAGTAAGGCAATATCAATCGACCATAGTGATCCCAATGTCTATATACAGCGAGGTGTTGCGTATAGCATGAAAAAGCAATACAACAAAGCTAAAGATGATTTTGAGAAGGCGATGAAAATAGATCCTATTAATAGTTTCGCATATTTAAACCGCGGGATTTTAAATTTTGTGGCATTAAATGATGATGCTGCATGCACAGATTTTAAAACTGCCATAAAATTAAAGCTTGATAATATTTTGGCATATTTGTGGTTGGCAGATACATATTATCGACAACATGATTACGATAAAACATGGGAAACTGTTAACAAGATATTGGAATTGAAGGGGAAAGTTAATCCCAGTTTTCTTGATAAATTGAAAAAGGAATCCGGTAGAGAAAAATAAAAGGTGATATTTCCGAACATTGGCAGGGGACACGCTACTTAATTAGTTTCATAACGATGGTATGATACATGGACACAGATAATATAAAAAATAGGAAGCCCAGGATAGGAATCGACGCGAGGATACTTTCTCAGCCAATGAACGGCGTGGCGAGGTATGCTGTCAATCTCCTGAAGGGCCTTCAGCGGTACGATAAATACGAGATATGCCTCTTTACCGATACGCCCATCCTCGACGAATACAAACCCTGCATATCCGGCCACAGGGTGATACTCTTCAGTAATAAAATATTTAAAAAATACTGGAAGAATTGGGTGTTGCCCGTCCAGCTTTTAAAGCATAAGATACAGCTGTACCATGCTTTGTGGGATAAGGGCGTGCCGCTCATCTCAGCTGTTCCGTCTATTATGACTATACATGACCTATATGCTATCTCCCGCGACAATAGTACCATCAAAAGAAAAAAGAAGATCGCCAGATACGTCAATTATTTTCTTGAAGCCTTGGTTTCGAAAAAGATATTCACCGTATCCGAATATTCAAAAAAAGAGATAGTTACGAAATTGCATGTTAGGCCCGGGAAGGTGTTGGTGGCTTATCCGGACTGCGATAGGGAATATATAGAGAAGGCCGCCGCATTAAAGGCCGCCGGTATGGAAGAGCCATATTTTATAAGTATCGCGGGAAGACTGGACGATGTAAGAAAGAACGTGCTCTTTCTTATAAGGTCTTTTTGCAAGTTTACGGCTAATGGCGATCCGAAGAGGGCGCGTTATAAGCTGGTGGTGGTCGGCCATTGCGATAAAGAGGGCGAAGCGTTTAAGAGACTGACTAAGCTTATAGATTCCTGCGGTCTTAACGACAGGGTCATATTGACGGGATACCTCGACGATGCGGCTCTCTATTCGATGATTAAGCGGGCAAGGGCCATGATATTTACTTCTCTATTCGAGGGGTTTGGCATACCGATACTGGAGGCGTTCTTTCTGGGTACTCCCGTTATAACCTCCAATACTTCGGCTCTGCTCGAGGTCGCGGCGTCTAATAGCGCTCTACTGGTAAATCCGCTGTCGGAGGACGAACTGTCCGCGGCGATGACTGCCTTGAGCGAAGACGATAGCCTGCGGAACAAGCTTGCCGCAAATGGGAGGAGGCGGTTGGCGGATTTTGACTGGAAACTCACTATGGAACGGATAACCGCGGCGTATGACGAGATATTGCCTCCGACGCCTTGCATTATCCGGAAGATATGATATACTTTCACTGCCGACGGTACAGGAGACCCGATGGAAGTGAACACACTGCAAGAAAAACGCCGCTATGAACGCTATCCTATATATTGTCCTATTGAATATAAGTCCGAAGATCATTACCCAAAAGAGCCGTCAGTAACGCTCAATATATCGGAGGCGGGCGCGCTGATAACGGTAGGGCGCGAGTTTCCGCTTTTATCCAACCTGATAATAAAATTAATGCTTAAAGACGAGGTATTGTTTGTTATAAGCCAGATCCGGCATATCCGGCAGAAGCAGAACGAAGAGGCGTACGAGGCCGGTATCGAGTTTTGGGACAAGCCCAGAGATTTTGGCAAGAAATTCCACAGCGAGCTTAAGGCTATCAAAGAATACCAGCGAAAATACAGGGAGAATCAGGGTTCCGATATTTCTCTATCTGAGGCCTCGCTCAACTGGTATAAGGACGCGGAATACTGAACCGTCCGTAAATCAACCGCGTAGGTTATCCGGCGTCGTTAACTGCCTAACCTACGCGGTTGTCATATACGGTTGTTATATATGCGCGGTTGTCATTTAACCCCACCCCGTAATAAAAATACAGGAATATATTGACAAGGATGTTGTGTGATGATATGATTAACAGCATTGATATTTAACATAGTTAAATATCGAGGAGGTTAATCATGTCGGAAATGTCGCTTTCGGAATTTGCGGATAAAGTATCCGGGATGATGCCGGAATTTATGAGGGAGCTTTACCGGAAAGATCCCTGTGATCTTCATAAGATGCGCATTACGCTTCCTCAGCTCGCGATAATGATAATACTCGAGCGTGGAGGGAGCCAAAACATGACGGACCTTGCGCGCACCATGAACGTGACTACTGCCGCCATGACCGGCATAGTGGAGCGGCTCGTCCGTGAAGGTTATGTGAAGCGCGAGCGCGACCCGGAAGACAGGCGTATAATAAAAGTAATAGCTACAACTAAGGGCATCAATGCCGCTCGGGGCGCCGAACAGAGCAAGAAGAAGATGCTTGCGAGGGTCTTCGGCGTCATCTCAGCGAAGGAGCGCGCAGAGTATCTGAGGATATTAACCATCGTAAGAGACCGCCTCCGCGAGAAGAGGGCGGATGAGGAAAAGAAGGGGAAAGAATAAGAGTGAAGAGATTTGTAGCGATTTTATTATTATTTTTTATTTTATTGAGTTTAGGCCCGGCGGATGTCCTGAGCGAAGGGACGGCCGTTTCCGCAAAAGAGCGTAAAAAGGCCGCGCAGGAACAAGCCTCCTACAGTGTGCCCGCGAAGGCTGAACCAACGTCTAAAGCGATTTCTGATAACCCTGCATCCGCTCCCGCGGAGAAAACTCCGATTTGTTCAATAGCATTTACATTACCGGATTGCTACCAGATGGCCCTTATACAGAGCGAAATAATCGCTATAAACGCCGATCTTATAAAAGAAGCGGATGCGCACTTTCTGGTGGCTTTGTCTGAGATACTGCCGCACGCATCGTTTATATCCGAAGACTATCAGGAGACAAAGCCTGCCGATAAAGGCACGACCTTCGGTACTTTAAAACCAGCCAAGAGCTCGACCAGATATTTTAACGTTACACAGACGCTTTTTAACGGTTTCAAAGCCATAGCCGCGATACGTGGCGCCAAATACGAGAAGAACCAGCGTATCGATGAAAAGATACGCGCCGAACAGCTCCTCCTCGTCGACGTAGCGGACGCTTTTTATCTTTTGAAAGAGAGACGGGACGATCTTAAAGTTTTGAAAAAGACTCGGAAAGCGCTCGCGGATCGCGTTAAGGAACTGATAGCCCGCGAAAAATTGGGACGTTCGAAGCCAAGCGAAGTGGTAAACGTTAAAGCCCAGCTTTATAACGTCGAGGCGTCTATAGAACTGGCGAAGAGTAGAGAGATAACGGCGCGCCAGCTTTTGGAATTTCTCGTGGGACAGCCGGTCGGCGAAATATCGGATTCGTACCCATTTCCCATAAAACTAAACATAGAAGAGTATTATGTTTTAAAAGCTTCCGACAGGCCCGACGTGAAGGCCGCGAAGTTTGCCTGGGAATTGTCGAAAGAAAATATCAGGGTGGTGGATAGCGGTTTCCTGCCCGAAGCCGATTTGTCGGGCAATTATTACGTCCAGCGTACGGGTTTTTATGAAAATACCGACTGGGATGTAATGCTTACCGTAAATGTGCCGATATTCGAAGGAACCGAAGTTTTGGGCAATTCCAAAGTGGCCAACCTGGAGGCGGATGAGCGAAAGCAGGAATATCATCGCGCGAAACGCAAAGCGCCTTACGATATTAAGGATTCTTACGCAAACCTCGTTGGAGCTATGGCCGTATATGAAGCGTTAAGGAAGGCGTATTCGGCGGCAAAGCTGAATTATCATTTGCAGAAGAAAGATTACGAGCGCAGTCTGGTCAGCAACCTTGATGTTTTGACGTCTATCCAGACGCTGGAAGACGCCGAGAGAGATTATATAAGCGCTTTGTATGCGGCTAAGCGCCAGTACTGGCAGTTGCGCGTTGCGGTCGGGCAGAGCGGAACGGAGAGCTTGAATGACACTTTCTGACCTTTCGATAAAAAATCCGGTATTTGCGTGGATGATGATGGCCGCGCTTATTATATTCGGCATTATAAGCTACACACGCCTGGGTGTCGGGCAATTGCCTGACGTCGACTTCCCGATGGTTTCGATAAACCTTACGTGGGAAGGCGCGGCTCCCGAGGTAATGGAGACGGACGTCGTAGATATAGCTGAAGATTCCCTGATGAGCATACAGGGGGTGCGCGAAATATCGTCTTCCATACGCCAGGGGTCGGCAACTATAAGCGTAGAATTTGATCTGAATAAAAACATAGATGTCGCCGTCCAGGATGTCCAGTCGAAGATCGACCAGGCGCAGAGGACACTGCCGAAAGAGCTCGATCCTGCCGTTGTAACAAAGGTTAACTCCGAAGACCATCCGATATTGATGCTGGCCGTTTCGTCCGATGGCAGGCCGTTACGCGACATAATGACCTATGTGCAGGATCATCTCAAGAATCAGTTCGCCACTATAAACGGCGTCGGTGACATATTCCTCGGAGGATTCGTCGACAGGAATCTCAGGGTATGGGTTGACGCCAATAAGCTCGAGGCCTACCAGCTTACCGTGCAGGACGTAATAGATGCCGTAAAATCGGAACATGAGGAATTGCCCGCCGGTAGAATTGAAACGCCGATAAAAGAATTTAACGTAAGGGTAATGGGGGAGGCGGCTACCACAAAAGAATTTGAAAACCTCCTTATACCTAAAAGGTCGGGCCAGCCGGTATTCCGGCCGATATATTTAAAGGAAGTCGCGACTATCGAAGACGGACTTGCCGACGTCAGGCGCATAGCGCGATCGAACAAGCGTCAGACGGTGGCGCTCGGCATCCGCAAACAACGCGGCGCCAACGAGGTCGAAGTCGCGCACAAGATAATGGAACGGCTGGCGGAGATAAAAAAATACGCGCCTAAAGATATCGATATAGGTATCCGCTACAATAAAACGAAATTCAGCGAGGACTCGATACAGGAATTGATATTCACGCTGATACTCTCGGCTATAGTTACGTCGCTCGTTTGCTGGTTCTTTCTGGGTTCATGGAGCGCTACACTCAATATATTGCTCGCCATCCCGACGTCGGTGCTTGGAACCTTCATAGTCATATACTTTTTAGGTTTTACGCTGAACACGTTTACCGTCTTGGGACTGTCGCTCGCGATAGGTATAGTCGTCGACGACGCCATAATGGTGCTCGAAAATATCGTGCGCTACAGGGAGAGAGGTGTCGAAAAAGTAGAAGCCGCGCGCAGGGGCGCCCGGCAGATAACATTCGCGGCCATCGCCGCGACGATAGCTCTGATCGCCATATTCCTGCCGGTCGCGTTCATGTACGGTATTATCGGAAAGTTCTTTTTCCAATACGGCGTTACAATATCGGTCGCGGTAGCGCTCTCGCTTCTGGAAGCGCTGACTCTGGCGCCAATGAGATGCTCGCAATTCCTGGAGGTCGGGTCGCGCCGCACCTTTATAGGTAAGGGCGTGGATTCCGGGTTCAAATGGCTGGCTTCGACTTACCATTTTTTGCTGGAGAAGGCGCTTAGGGCAAGGATACTCGTTGTGATATTGGCGCTTGCCTTTTTCGCGGCGTCAATATTTTTCGTCGGCATTATGCGCAAAGAGTTTTTGCCGTCACAGGATATGAGCATGCTCATGTGCCGTCTTCAGACGCCGGTCGGCTCGTCGATCACATTAACCGACGAGCGTTCCAAACTGGCCGAAGATTTTCTTATGAGCAGGCCCGAGGTTAGCGATTACTTTTCGCTCGTCGGTGGTTTCGGCAGTGGCGAGGTTAATTCAAGCGTTATGTTCGTAACGCTGAAAGATCCCAAGAAGAGGCCCATCGTACCGCCTAATAAAAAACCGCTTACCCAGGGCGAGTTGATGACGGTATTCCGTAAGGAATTGAACAAAATACCGGATACTAAGGCTACCATACAGGATCTGTCGCTGTCAGGTTTCTCGGCGCAGAGAGGTTTTCCCGTTGAATTTACCGTCAGAGGGCCGGACTGGGAGAAGCTGTCGGCGTATTCCGACGAGATACGCGCGAAGATGGAAGAGTCGAAGCTTATGCTCGACGTCGACACCGATTTTCTTGCCAAGATACCGGAGATACGCGTCGTACCGAACAGGCAAAAGGCCGACGACATGGGTGTGAGTGTTTCCGCTATCGGAAGCGCGGTGAACGCTTTGATAGGCGGCGAGCGTATCGCGAAATATACCAAGGATGGGCGGCGCTACGACGTTAGGGTGCGGCTTATGCCGTCCCAGCGCACCGAGGAAGAGGATATAGAGAAGCTGTGGGTGTGGAACAACCGCAACGAGCTCGTCCAGCTGAAGAATGTCGTAACTATAAGTTCGAAACCGACGCCGATGACTATAACCCGGCGCAATAGAGAGCGGGCCATTACGATATACGCGAACGTTGCGCCCGGAAAATCGCAGACGGACGCTTTTAAAGAGGTTGAGCGCATAACAAAAAGCGTTCTCCCCGAAGGTTACAAGGCGGTATTCTCGGGTAGCGCTCAAACCGCTATCGAATCTTTGGTTAGCCTATTGATCGCTTTTATACTTGGTATACTTATCGCGTACATGGTGCTCGCGTCGCAATTCAATAGTTACCTGCATCCGCTGTCGGTATTATTCGCTCTGCCGTTCAGTATCTCGGGAGCGTTCATAAGCCTGTGGGTGTTTAACCAGTCGCTCAATATCTACAGTATGATCGGCCTTATCCTGCTGATGGGTATAGTAAAGAAGAACTCGATCCTCCTTGTAGACTTTACCAACCAGCATAGGGAGGCGGGACTCGAGGTTAAACCTGCGCTACTCAAGGCGTGCCCGATACGTCTGCGGCCGATACTCATGACGTCGATCGCTACCATATCCGCGGCGGTGCCGCCGGCGCTTGCCATAGGCCCGGGCGCTGAGACGCGCATCCCGATGTCCATAACCATTATAGGCGGCGTTATCGTCTCGACGCTATTTACGCTCTTCGTCGTGCCGTGTGTTTACAGTCTCTTTTCGAAATTAGAGCGCCGCCGCTACGACATCAAATTTGAGGACCTCGACGATAAAAATGACAGCGCGGTTGCCATGGAAGGCGATATTTAAATAAAATCAAAAAGATTTGACAAATAATTAAATAAGTGCTATACTCATCCTCCAAAAATAAGGAGGATGAGATGTTCCGCAAGACCAAAATATTCGTAATTTTCTGTCTGGTGTTTACCGCAATACAAGCTCGCGCCCAGGAAATCTATCCCGGCAAAGACGGCAGTATAAAAAATATCGAAACGCGCGCCATGGTGGCCGATAACGGCCTCGCATATCTGGCTACACGTACCGCGCTCTACAGGACGCACGACGTGGCGCAGGGCGACAAATGGCAGGAGGTATTTTCGCTTCCACCCGGAGAGAACGAAGTCAATTCGCTTAATGCCCGCGGCAAGAATATCCTGCTCGGTACAAAACGCGGACTTTTCAGATCGGAAGATGGCGGCAGAACGTGGCAAAATGTCTTCAGGACGGTAATCCGCGAGAAGAGCAACATCCTGTCCATCGAGATATCCAGATATGATCCGCGGCGAGTGGCCATCTGTACCATGAAAGGGCTGTATTTGAGCGAAGACTTCGGCTCGCATTGGTCGGATATCAGCGCAAATCTCAGGAATAAACGGATATCGTCCGCGGCCCTGAATAAGGACGCGATATACGCCGCGGGCGAGGACGGGCTGTACGCCAGGCGGGGCGGTCAGACGGCGTGGGAGCGCATCTACGTCGGCGGCGGGAGCGGTGGCGCGGGAGACGCCGCGGGAGGAGGCGCGGAGGCGGGTGCTGACTCTGAGGCGGGGGATGAGGCGGTGAGCGCGGCTGAGTACGAGGAGGCGGGCGGGGCGGGTGAACTGGGCGCCGTCAGCTGTGTTACGGCCAGGGGTTCGCGTGTCTACGCTGGCGTCGGTAAGTCTGTCATGTACTCGGACGACGCAGGCGCGTCGTGGAAGAGCGTTGCCGGTAGCGGGCTGGGCGGGGCGGTCAATTACATCCTGCCGTCAAAAAACCCCGCGACATTATATTGCGCAACCACCAAAGGCGTATTCGAATTCACTAATGAGAAGAGCGGTTGGGCGGAGCTTTACAAGGGCACGGAAAAGACTCTTAACGCTTCGCGGATATTATTCTGCGCTGAGGACGAGAAAGCGTTATGGGCCGTTACGGAAAGAGGGCTCTACAAGTTAGAGACGGGCAGGTACTCGGCCGATCAATATGTGGACATCGAGCGTAACCTGAAATCGTTCAAGATAGCATTCGATAACGAGCCATCTTTCAGGGATCTACAGGACGCGGCGATAAAGTTCTGCGATGTGAGCCCGCAGAAAATACAGAGTTGGCATAGGGATTCTAAATTAAAGGCGCTTGTGCCGAAAGTTTCTGTGGGGCTCGGCAACAACCAGTCATCCAACACCGAGATATATACAAGCGCTACGCGTGATTATGCCGTGGTAGGCCCTGACGATTATTCCAATAACCTCGACTTTAGCGTATCCTGGGACCTTGGCAACCTCATCTGGAGCGATAACCAAACGAGCATCGACGTCCGCTCGCGGCTCAATACCCAGCTCAGGAACGACATCCTCGATAATTTGCGGAGGATCTATTATGAGAGGAAGCGCCTGCAGTTCGATCTGGTCTTCACCCCGCCAAAGGACATGCGTACGCGTTTCGAGCGGGAACTCCGCATCCAGGAACTGACCCAGGCGATCGACGACCTCACCGGCAACTACCTCTCGGATCATATTAAGGAAAGAAGTGATAAAGGGGAGGCAAAAAGTGGGATATAAGGGGTAAGCGAGGCAAAATCCCATCCCTGCTTAACTCTTTCATCCTTTAATTATCAAGACGGCACTTGTGTTAAAAATCTCCATGGGGGGCGCGGTAATTATCAATCATTCGACGCTGTGAAATATATACACGCGCACTGTAGCGCAGAATAAAAATAAAAAAAGATTTGACAAGTATACGCCAATGACGTATACTTATACCGTAAGGATATAGTATGGAACTTATCGAAACCCCGATTTTTACAAAGAAAATAGTTGATCTTTTAAGTGATGATGAGTATCGGGAACTTCAATGGTTTTTGGCGATTAATCCCGAAGCGGGGCCGGTCATTCCAGGTGGCGGTGGCATAAGAAAATTACGTTGGAGTAGTAGTGGTAAAGGCAAAAGCGGAGGCATACGAGTTATTTACTACGTATATGCGAGAGGCGCAAAGATATATCTCCTGCTTCCGTATAAGAAATCAAGGCAAGAGGATTTAACAAAAGAGCAGTTAAAGATACTGTATGATTACATAAAAGGCGGTGTGCTATGAAGAACAAAGACTTCGGAGATCTGTTAAGGAGTATCGACCAGGCGAGAAAGATACACGCCGGTAAGATGAAGGCTGGCAGGGTTACGAAATTTAATCCTGTTATGGTTAGGGCTATACGCTTAAAGCTTCACGCTTCTCAGGCCGTCTTTGCCCATATGATTGGCGTGAGTATCGATACGCTTCAGAATTGGGAACAAGGGCGCAGACGGCCGGAGGGTCCGGCTTTGGCATTACTCAGGATTGCCGAGATAAACCCTCGTATCGTCATAAAAGCTCTGCACGGAGCAAATTAAGAGGGGGGTTATTTTTTATGCTGAATTCTATTAAAATTGACCGCGTATCGGTGATAGCCATGTTGTTCGGCGCACTGATCGCCGAGATTAAGCCTAACAGTATAAGTGTTACTGATTCTGAAAGTCAGCATAGTTCTTGACAGTATGGGATAATTTTTTCTATTGACAAAATGCGATATATTGGTATACTTATACACGGTAATTGACAATTCTAATTTCTAATTTCCTTTCGAAAGAGTAGATAAATCCCAAAAACATAAGATGCCTGCAAAGTCCGTTTAATGTCCAATAAAAAGCTATATTTAATCGATGGTAATTCATTCTGCTACAGGGCATTCTATGCCATACGGGCCCTCACGAATTCAAAGGGCCAGCCGACGAACGCCATATACGGGTTCGTTACTATGCTCAATAAGATCGTTAAGGAAAAGAAACCCGACATGCTGGCCGTGGCTTTTGATATGAAAGGGCCTACGTTCAGACACAAGAAGTACGAAGATTACAAGATACAGCGTAAACCTATGCCGGACGACCTGGTCGGCCAGATGCCGCATATAAAGGATACAGTCGCCGCTTACAACATACCGATATTCCAGCTGGAAGGCTACGAAGCCGATGATGTATTGGCTACCATAGCGAAGCGCGCGGAAGGAAAAGGCATAGATACATTTATAGTTACGGGTGACAAGGACGCTCTCCAGATAGTCGGAGCCCACATCAAGGTTTACAATCCGCATAAAGAGGATATTATATACGACGCCGCGAAGGTTAAGGAGAAATACGGTGTTGGGCCGGAGCACGTGGTGGACATAATGGCGCTCATGGGCGACGCGAGCGACAATATACCCGGTGTTAAAGGGATAGGCGAGAAGACGGCGATGGAGTTGATCGCGGAATTCGGTTCGCTTGATGAATTGTACAAGAATATCGATAAGGTGAAGGGCGACGCGAAGAAGCGGATACTGGGTGAGAATAAGGACGTGGCGTACATGAGTAGAGAGCTGGCGGTTCTCGAGGAGAACGCGCCTATAAAGATAGATTTCAAGGAGCTTGAATTAAAGGAGCCGGACGAGGGCAGGCTCCTGGAACTCTTCAGGGAGTTTGAGTTCAAGTCGCTTATGAAGAGCGTGACGCCTAAGGGCACGCTCGATTCGCTTTACGAGACTATAGACAGCGACAAGGCTTTTAAAGAATTGGTCGACGAGCTTAAAGCGCTGGACGAGTTCGCGTTCGATTTCGAGACGACCAGTGAAGATCCGATGCTGGCCGAGCCCGTCGGAGTTTCATTCTCGTGGAAGATAGGCAAGGCGTGCTACGTGCCTATGAATAAACACTTTACCGTCTCCGGTGTTTTCGAAGCGCTCAAGCCGGTCTTTGAAAATGAAAAAATAAAGAAGATAGGCCAGAATATAAAATACGAATATATTATTCTTGCCAACCAGGGTATAGAGTTAAAAGGCATATCTTTCGATACGATGGTTGCGTCCTACGTCCTAAATCCGTCGAAGTTGAACCACAACCTCGACGATATCGCGCTCGAATATCTAAGCCATAAACTGACGACACCTATCGAGGAACTTTTGGGTAAAGGCAAGACAGCTATAACCATGGATAAGGTCGATGTGGCGAAAGTATCGGCTTATTGCTGTGAGGATAGCGACGTAACGCTCCGCCTTAAAAAGATATTAGAAAAGGATATCGCGGATAAAGGATTGGATAGGCTTTTCTACGACGTCGAGATACCGCTCATAAAAGTTTTGGCGATAATGGAGATAAACGGCGTCGCTATCGACAAGAATTATCTGGCGAAACTCTCGACGGAGATAGGGCATAAACTTGATAAGTTGACCAAGGAGATATATGATCTCGCCGGGGAGGAGTTCAATATAAACTCCCCGAAACAACTTTCGCGCATCCTCTTCGAAAAACTTAAACTACCGGTAATAAAAAAGACGAAGACAGGCATCTCCACCAACGAAGAGGTTTTGGTTAAGCTCGCCGCGGAACATAAACTGCCGAAAATGCTTTTAGAATACAGGGAGCTCGCCAAATTAAAATCGACTTATGTCGATTCGCTTCCTGAGCTTATCAATCCGAAGACCGGACGGGTACATACGTCGTTTAACCAGACGGTTACGGCTACCGGGCGGCTCTCGTCGAGCGGGCCGAACCTGCAGAACATACCGGTGAAGACGGATGAGGGGAAGAAGATCCGCAGAGCTTTTATACCGGCGTCGGAATCCAGCGTCCTTTTGTCGGCCGACTACTCGCAGATAGAGTTGAGGATACTGGCGCATCTTTCCGGCGACAAGCAGTTGGCGAAGGCGTTCAAGGAAGGACTCGACATACATACTTTTACGGCAAGCTTGGTTTTCGGCGCGAAGCCCGAGGAGGTTACCTCCGAGATGCGGGCCATGGCGAAGACGGTCAATTTTGGCATCGTGTACGGCATGAGCCCGTACGGCCTGTCCCAGAGTTTAAGTATAGGAGTAGACAAGGCTAAAGAGTTCATAGACTCATATTTCGAGCGGTACCCCGATATTAAAAAATACCTCGAGGGGCTCGTCGAGGAGGCGAGAAAGAACGGTTTCGTTTCCACGATATTAGGCCGCAGGCGTTACATACCGGAGATAAGTAACCCGGATATGCGGATCAGGCAATTTGCCGAGAGGACCGCCGTGAACGCGCCGATACAGGGCTCCGCCGCGGATGTGATAAAAGTCGCGATGATCGCCATAAGCGAAAAGTTGCGCGGGAGCGGAATGAAGACGAAGATGACGATGCAGGTGCACGACGAGCTTGTCTTCGATGTCCCGAGGAGCGAGCTTGAAAAAGCGCGGAAGATAGTAAAGGAAGGCATGGAAGACATTATAAAATTAAAGGTGCCGGTGGAAGCGCATATAGAAGTAGGCAAAAATTGGCTCGATATGGAGGCTGTGTGAATAAGCTAAAGGTTTTGTTTGTGGCGGGCGAGGTAGCGCCGTTCGCTAAGACGGGCGGGCTTGCCGACGTTGCCGGGAGCCTGCCGATAGCTCTCGAAGAGATGGGCGTCGATGTGCGCGTCATCATGCCGAAGTACGCCTGCGTGAAGACGGAAGGTTCCGAGGCCGTCATAGGCAAAGAGGTAAAAGTATATTTTGTGGAGAACGAGGGTTATTTTAACAGAAAGGAACTCTACGGCGACAAATTCGGCGATTATCGCGATAACTTAGACAGGTTCGCGTTCTTTTGCAGAGAGGCGCTGGAGCGCTGTAAGAAGGAAGGTTTTCAGCCGGACGTAATACATTGTAACGACTGGCAGACAGCACTCATACCGGTTTATCTTAATACCCTGTATAAATACGATTCGTTTTTTGCTAAAACAAAAGTGCTTTATACTATACATAATCTCGCGTACCAGGGCGTATTCCCGAAGGAAGAATTCCCGAAGATTGGATTGGACTGGAATCTTTTCACCATAGAATATTTCGAATTCTACGACAAGGTTAATCTCGCGAAAGCGGGTATCGTTTATTCCGACGCGGTGAGCACGGTGAGCCCGACTTACGCCAAAGAGATACTTACCAAAGAGTTCGGTTGCGGGCTGGAAGGTGTATTGAAAAACAAAGAGAAGGTGCTGTCCGGTATTCTAAACGGCCTCGATTATACCGCTTGGAACCCGGCGACCGACAGGAAGATATTTAAAAAATATTCGATCCCGACCGTCGATGATAAATACGCGAACAAAGAGAGGCTCCAGAAAGAGACGGCTTTAAAGATAGATCGCGATATACCGCTGATCGGTATCATATCGCGCCTTGCGGATCAGAAGGGCCTCGATCTTCTGGCGAAGATAATCGACGAGCTCCTGAATATGAAAGTGCAGTTCATCCTTCTGGGCACGGGAGACAATAAATACCACATCCTTTTCGAGAAGATGAAAAAGATCCACGGCAAGAACGCGTCTATAAACCTGAAGTTCGACGCTACCTTGGCGCAGAAGATATATGCCGCCGCGGATATATTTCTGATACCGTCGAGGTATGAACCATGCGGGCTTGGCCAGATGATAAGTTTCCGATACGGCACGATACCGGTCGTCAGGGAGACGGGCGGTTTGAAGGATAGCGTAGAAGAGTTCAGTTCCAAGACCAGGGAGGGCAACGGCTTTACGTTCTCCGAATACAGGGCCGACCATCTTTTTGCCGCTATAAAAAGGGCGCTCGCGGCGTATAAAAATAAGACGGTCTGGTCGGATCTCGTTAAACGGGTAATGGCGCTCGATTTTTCATGGGAATCGTCGGCGAAAGAATATGTAAAGCTGTATGGGAAGATAACCGCGTGAAATAACCGCGTAGGTTATCTAAGGATTGACACGCGGCCAACCTACGCGGTTATTTACGAATCGCGAAGAATAATTTTAGCCGAGTCGAGAAGGTATATAGCGGATATGGCAACGATAATCGGCATAACAGGAAGTTTCGGCACCGGCAAGACCTTCGTCGCGTCGGTATTCGGTTCTTTGGGCGCCTCGGTAATAGACGCCGACAGGATAGCGCACGCGGTCATCCAAAAGAAGAGCCGGGAATATATACGTATAGTCAAGCTATTCGGTAAGGACATATTAAATAGAAAAGGAGAGATAGATAGAAAGCGCCTGGGGGATAAAGTATTTACACACCCCGCGCTTCTGAAAAAATTGAATAAAATAGTTCATCCGCGGATTATAAAAGAAATTAAATGCTCCATCCGCAGAGCGAAGAAGTCAAATCGAAAAGGTGTAGTTGTCATAGACGCGCCGCTTCTCATAGAGGCGGGTCTTGACAGGCTTACCGATAAATTGGTAGTAGTCAAATGTTCAAAAAGGAGACAGGTAGAAAGATGCCGAGAAAAATTCTGCATTCAAAAGAAGGAAATAGCGCGAAGGATATCCAGCCAGATGACGTTAAAGAAAAAACTGAAAATGGCGGATCTGGTGATAGACAACAGCGGGACAAAGTTCCGGACGAGAGAACAGGTGCGAAGAGTATGGGGGGAGGGAAAGTTATGGAGATAGCCGAGCTTAAGTCGATGAGTATCTCGGAACTTACCAAGTTGGCGAAGGACTTGAATGTCAACGGCATGAGCGGGTTGAAGAAGCAGGATCTTATATTCAAAATCCTGCAGGCGAAGACCGAGAAAGAAGGTCTTATATTCGGCGAAGGTGTTCTTGAGATACTTCCCGACGGGTTCGGTTTCTTGAGGAGCCCGGACTACAATTATCTTCCCGGCCCCGACGATATATACGTATCACCGTCGCAGATAAGGCGTTTTAATCTGCGCACAGGCGATACCGTTAGCGGCCAGATACGTCCGCCGAAAGAGGGCGAGAGGTATTTCGCTCTACTCAAGGTCGAAGCGGTCAATTTCGGCAATCCCGACGAGACGAAAGACAAGACGCTCTTCGATAATCTCACGCCGCTGTATCCCGACGAGAGATTTATCCTCGAGACAAAACCTGATGAGGTATCGATGAGGGTTATGGATCTCCTGACCCCGGTCGGCAAAGGCCAGCGCGGGCTTATAGTCGCGCCGCCGTACAGTGGCAAGACGGTGTTATTGCAGAAGTTCGCCAACGCCGTTACGACGAATTATCCGGAAGCGGTGCTTATCGTGCTTCTCATAGACGAGCGGCCCGAAGAGGTTACGGATATGCAACGTTCGGTAAAGGGCGAAGTGATAAGCTCGACCTTCGACGAGCCGTCGGAGCGCCACATACAGGTCGCGGAGATAGTTCTCGAGAAGGCGAAACGGTTAGTCGAATCGCGAAAAGACGTCGTGATACTTTTGGATTCTATAACGCGCCTTGCGCGCGCGTACAATTCGTGCGTGCCGCACTCCGGGAAGATACTTTCCGGCGGAGTAGACTCGAACGCGCTACAGAAGCCCAAGAGGTTTTTCGGCGCGGCGCGTAATATCGAAGAAGGCGGATCGCTTACCATCATCGCGACGGCCTTAGTCGATACGGGGTCGCGGATGGACGAAGTTATCTTCGAGGAGTTTAAGGGCACCGGCAACATGGAGCTCCAGATGGACCGCAACCTTTTCCAGAAGAGGATATATCCGGCCATCGATATCAAACGGTCGAATACGCGTAAAGAGGAACTGCTCGTCCATCCCGACGAGCTTAAGAGGATATGGCTCATGAGGAAAGTTTTAAATGAGCTCAATACGGACGAGGCGATGCAGCTTCTGATAGAGAAGCTGTCGAAGTCGAAGACGAACGCCGAGTTCTTAATGTCAATGAACCAATAACAAGGAGGAGTAGCGTGAGAGATAAAATTCATCCGGAATACAAAGAATCGACGATCGCATGTGTATGCGGCGAAGTGTTTCAGACACGCTCGACAAAACAGAATATCCACGTCGATATCTGCTCGAAGTGCCATCCGTTCTTTACGGGTAAGCAGAAGCTTCTTGACTCTGCGGGCCGTCTCGAGAAATTTGCCAAGCGCTATGCGGGCAAAGTGAAATCGAAATAAGACAATGGTTTTCGCGAAGGTAATAGAAGAGAAGCGGAAGCGGTACGATAAGCTGCACGAGCTTTTGGCGGACCCCAAAGTTATCGCAAACGCGCCGGAATATCAGGCGCTGGCGAAAGAACTCGCCGGGCTTACTCCGATAATAAGCGCGCACAACGATTATCTGAGGGCGTCGAAAGATGTTGCGGATCTCGAAAAAGTGCTTTCCGACAAAGCTCAGGCACAGGATAAGGAGTTTCTCGTACTCGCCGAAGAAGAACGGCGCAAACTCGAAAAGGATGTGAAAGAAGCTGAGGGCCGGATAGAAGAGCTTCTGCTCGAGAAGGAGTCGGGTTCCGATCGTGATATTATCGTGGAAATCCGCGCCGGTACCGGCGGGCTTGAAGCTTCGCTCTTTGCCGGAGACCTACTGCGCATGTACTCGAAATATGCCGTAAAAAAAGGCTGGAGGGTGGAGCTGATAGATTCCAGCACGACCGAAAAAGGCGGCTACAAGGAAGTAGTGTTTTCCATCTCAGGCAAGAATGTATACGGCGACATGAAATTCGAGAGCGGGACGCATAGGGTGCAACGCGTTCCCGAGACCGAGGCGTCGGGGCGGATACATACGTCCGCCGCAACGGTGGCGGTGTTGCCTGAGGCTGAAGAGGTCGAGATCGATATAAAACCCGAAGATCTGAAAGTAGACGTATTTCGCTCGGGCGGCGCAGGTGGGCAGGGCGTAAACAGGACCGACTCGGCGGTGCGGTTGACATATTTACCGACGGGGATGGTTGTCACATGCCAGGACGAACGCTCTCAGCTTAAGAATAAAGCGAAGGCTATGCGCGTCCTCAGGGCGCGTCTTTTCGACGCAAGGCAGGCCGAGCAGGACAAGAAGATGTCGCAGGCCCGGCGCGCGCAAGTCGGATCGGGCGACAGGTCGGAGAAGATACGGACATATAATTTTCCGGACAGGCGCATCACAGACCACAGGATAGGATTTACCGCGCATAATATGGAGGACGTCCTCGAAGGCGAGATGGGTGAACTGGTCGCCGCCCTGAAAGCGGAAGAAAAGAAGCTTAAAATAAAGGCCGCGGCGGCATGAAGACTATGGAACCCTTTACCCCAATTCAATACATGATCGGCCATACGGAGTTTTGCGGCCTGGATATTATTGTCAATGAAGACGTGCTGATACCGCGTCCGGAGACCGAGCTTTTAGTCGAGGAAGCGGTAAAGTTAATTTCCGAAAAACATAGCGCTGTGCGGGTACTCGATCTCTGTACCGGATCCGGCAACATAGCGATTGGATTGATGGTTCGACTCCGCTCACCATCAATCCCGGGCAAGGCCGCCGAAGGTGGACGCGCTGAGGGATTGACAAAAAGCGTATCCGGTTGTACAATAGTCGCTTCCGATATTTCCGCCAAGGCGCTTGATGTTGCCCGGATCAATGCCGGGCGGCACGGTGTTTTGCGGGAAATAGAGTTCGTTCAAAGCGATCTATTCGATAATATCACCGGAAAATTAGATATCATCGTATCGAATCCGCCTTACATAGCCGGATTCGAATTCGAGACATTGCAGAAAGAGGTTTTGAAAGAGCCCAGGATAGCTTTAGACGGCGGCGCCGATGGGCTTGATCTTTACCGCAGAATAATTTCCGACGCACCCGGACACATGAACTTGGGCGCGCATATCATTTTTGAAATAGGTTTCGGCCAGGCCGGCGAAATAAAGAAGATAATAACGTCGGGTGGTTTTGAGGTAATTGAAACGAAAAAAGATTTTAACGATATCGATAGGGTCATTATCGCCAAATGGATAAGCTCGTAATCGAAGGCGGCAGGCGTCTGGAAGGAGCCGTAACAATAAGCGGCGCCAAAAACGCGTGCCTGCCGATACTCGCGGCGGCGTTACTCTCCGACGAGAAATCGGTCATACACAATATACCGGCCCTGCGGGATATGTCGACGATGCTGAAGATACTGAAGAACTTCGGCGTCAGGGTTCAGCAGGATGGTTCGACGGTTATGGTGGAGCCGCACGGTTACAAAAAGTACGCGGCGCCTTATGAGCTCGTCAGCACGATGCGCGCCTCAGTCTGTGTGTTGGGGCCGCTTCTGGCCAAACAGAGAAGGGCGGAGGTTTCATTTCCCGGCGGGTGCGTTATAGGCCCGAGGCCGATTGACCTGCACATTAAGGGTTTGAGGGCGCTGGGCGCGGATATAAAAGTCGAACGCGGTTACATAATCGCCGACGGCAAGCGTCTTCGGGGCGGCAACGTTTATTTGGGCGGGCATTTCGGCTCGAGCGTGCTGGCCACCGCTAACACGATGATGGCGGCCACGCTCGCCAGGGGCGAGACGGTGATAGAGAATGCCGCCTGCGAGCCGGAGGTCGTAGACCTTACCAATTTTCTCGTTAATATGGGCGCTAAGATAAAAGGCGTGGGAACGCATACGCTCATTATCGAAGGCGTAAAGAAACTGCACGGCGCGGAGCATCATGTTATTTCCGACAGGATCGAGACCGGCACTTACATATTGGCCGCGGCGATAACAAAGGGCGATATTACACTGAAGGGCGCTTCAGCCGATCATATGGTCGCTTTGATAGATAAACTTACCGAAGCGGGGCTTGAAATAAAAAAGACTGCTTCCGGATTGCGGGTACGTTACACCAAAAGATTGAAGCCGATGGATATAACGACACTGCCGTATCCGGGTTTTCCGACGGACATGCAGGCGCAGTTCATGAGTTTGATGACGGTGACCGACGGAATAAGCGTCATAACCGAGAAGATATATCCCGAGAGATTTATTCATATAAGCGAATTGAGCAGGATGGGCGCCGAGATATTGTTGGAAGGTGCCAGCGCTATAGTGAAAGGCGTAAAAAATTTGAGCGGCGCTCCTGTCATGGCATCGGATCTCAGGGCGTCGGCCGCGTTGGTTTTGGCAGGACTTGTGGCCAAGGGCAGGACGGATGTTCACAGGATATACCACCTCGATAGAGGATACGAAAATATAGAAGCGAAGCTCCGCTCCCTCGGGGCGAAGGTGTGGAGAGAGAAAGAAAAGTAGAAAGTAAAGTCTCGCCGGGATTTGAATTATAGGCGGGACGATTTGACAGAGTGAAACAATAACAAATCGGAGGAGATAATGCCAGCAGTAATAAGATTGACGAGGACAGGGGCACTTAAAAAGCCGGTCCACCGGATAGTGGTGATAGAAAAAACGAGGGCAAGGGACGGAAAGCCCATAGAGTATCTTGGTTACTATGATCCGAAGACTAATCCCGCTACGGTAAAGGTTAAAAAAGAGAGAGCGGAATATTGGCTTGGAGTAGGCGCGCTTCCATCACCGGCAGTGAGGACGCTTCTGAAGAAACAGGGTATAAAAGTATAACAAGATGTTAATCGATATCCTGACGCTATTCCCGAAAATGTTCGAGAACGTGCTCGGCGAATCGATATTGCACCGCGCGCAGAAGAAGGGTCTTGCCGGGATAAGGGTGTGGGATTTACGTGATTGGACGTCGGATGCCCATCGCAGTGCGGACGATAAACCGTTCGGCGGCGGGCCCGGAATGGTGATGAAGATAGAGCCGGTCTGGCGCGCGCTCGAGGAATTGAAAAAAAGCCCGGAAGGCAAAGCTCGCGCGGCAAAGATAGTGCTTTTGACGCCGCAAGGTAAACGGTTCGACCAGAAGACCGCGAAACGTTTTGCGAAAGAAAAACGGCTTATCCTGATATGCGGCCACTACGAAGGCGTAGATGAGCGGATAAGGCAGATGGCCGACGAAGAAGTATCGATCGGCGATTATGTCCTGACGTGCGGTGAGATACCCGCGATGGCGCTTATGGATGCGGTAGTCCGGCTGATACCGGGCGTTTTGGGTGACGATGAATCGATAGTGTCGGAATCTTTTGAAAGAGGGCTTTTGGAATATCCGCAATATACGAGGCCCGCGGAATTTAAAGGAAAGAAGGTCCCGCAGGTACTCTTAAGCGGCGACCATAAAAAGATAGAAGAGTGGCGAATGGCTGAGGCGCTGAAGAGAACAAAAGAGCGCCGGCCGGATTTGTTGATTGGTGTAAAAAGTAAACATGGAAAGGCGGACTAACAATGGATAACAATATGATCAAACTCGTTGAGGCGAAATTCCTGAAGAAGGAGATCTCACAGTTCAGTATTGGCGATACGGTTGACGTTCAGATGAAGATCGTTGAAGAAGGAAAAGCGCGTATCCAGACATTTGAGGGCATAGTCATAGCGCGCGCCGGTTCAGGGCTTACCGAAACATTCACTGTGCGCAAGATGTCGTACGGCGAAGGCGTTGAAATGGTATTCCCCATACATTCTCCCTCGATCGACAAGATCAAGATCGTGAAGAAGGGCGATGTGAATAGGGCTAAACTCTATTACCTGAAGCGAAAAGTAGGGAAAGATACGAAAGTCGATGAGAAGATCACGCACATCGCCGAACAACCGCCGGCTCCTCAAGATCGAAAGGCGGCTGAGTAATTCGGGTTGTCTGACAATAGCCGGTGTAGACGAAGCGGGCCGCGGCCCGCTCGCCGGGCCTGTTATTGCCGGCGCTGTCATACTGAAAAGCCTCGATTTTACCTGCACGATAGACGATTCGAAAAAATTATCGCAAAAAAAACGTGAAAAGGCCTACGATGAGATATTCAAAAAGGCCTTTGTCGGCGTCGGCATCGTAGATGAAAAAGCGATCGACGAATTGAACATATATCGCGCGACTTTACGCGCGATGGAGATCGCCATTGCAAACCTCGATATCCCGCCCGATCACATCATAGTGGACGGTAAAATGAAACTTACCGCGAAGTGTCCGGTTCTATGCGTTGTTCGGGGCGATTCGAAGTCGATGTCCGTGGCCGCCGCATCCATAGTGGCCAAGGTTACGCGCGACCGGATCATGGTCGATTACCACAAAGAGTACCCTCAGTACGGTTTTGCCCGTCATAAAGGTTATGGCACGCGCCTGCATAAAGAGGCCCTAAGCCGCTTTGGGCCGTCCCCGATACATCGATACAGCTACCAACCTGTCAAAGAAGCCGCCATTTCAGTCAAAAAACCCTTGATATAATCCTGACTTAACCTTATAATAATATTTCCTTCAATTAACAATATAATATAATAGCTACGATAGCGGGCTTACGATGAAGAGCGATGTTCAAATAGCAGCGGAAGCGAAGTTGAAGCCGATATCAGCGATAGCCGGCAGTATCGGCATACCCGGCAGATATATCGAGGCTTATGGAAGCCACAAAGCCAAAGTCTCCATAGATATTCTCACGTCCTTAAAACCGAAAAAAAAGTCTAAGTACATCGTAGTTACCGGCATAACGCCTACGCATCTGGGCGAGGGGAAGACCGTTACGACGATCGGTCTTTCGATGGCGCTCAATCGTCTTGGGAAACGGTCTATAGCGTGCCTGAGACAACCGTCCATGGGGCCTTTCTTTGGTGTAAAAGGCGGCGGGGTCGGGGGTGGTTATTCGCAGGTAGCTCCGGAATATGATATAAATCTGCATCTGACAGGCGATATCCATGCGGTTACGCAGGCGCATAATCTTGCCGCGTCGTTCCTCGATAACCACCTCTACCGAGGGAATAAACTCAACATAGATATTAACAGGATTTTCTGGCGCCGCGTACTCGATGTCAATGACAGGGCGCTTAGGAATATCAGGATAGCCATAGGCGGGAAGGAGTCGGGCGTCGAACGCGATACGGGCTTCGACATAACCGCCGCAAGCGAGATCATGGCTATTCTCGCGCTCGCCGAGTCAATGCCTGACATGAGAAAACGGCTCGGCAGAATAATAGTCGCGCTGAATAAGTCGGGGCGGCCGGTTACATGCGATGACTTAAAGGTCGCCGGCGCCATGGCCGCGATACTCACGGACGCGATCAACCCGAATCTCGTCCAGACGATAGAGAATACCCCGGTTTTTATACATACCGGCCCGTTTGCCAATATTACGCACGGCAACAGTTCCATACTTGCCGATAGAGTGGCGCTCGGGCTGTCCGATTACGTCGTAACGGAATCGGGCTTCGGCGCGGATTGCGGCCTCGAAAAATTCGTCAATATAAAATGCAGGGCGAGCGGGCTTAAACCATCGGCCGCGGTGCTCGTAGCATCGGTCAGGGCGCTGAAAATACATTCCGGATTATTCGATATGGTCGTGGGCAGGCCATTAGGTCGCGAACTCTCCGTGGAGAATCTTGACGCTGTTGAGTTGGGCCTGGCAAATCTCGAAAAGCAGATAGAGAACGTCCGGATATACGGTATCCCTTGTATCGTCGCGATCAACAGGTTTGCCTCCGACACCAACCGCGAAATTGAACTTATTAAAAAGAAGGCGCTTGAAGCGGGCGCCTTCAGTTGCGTCCAGAGCGAAGTTCACAGGTACGGCTCCCGCGGCGGAGTGGAGTTGGCCAAAGCGGTCGAAGATGCGTGCTCGGCAAACGGAAAATTTAATTTTCTATATCCGGATGTTATGCCGATCGAAGAGAAGATAGGCATGATAGCGCGGAAGATATATGGCGCACGCGGCGTACATTTTGAAAAGACCGCCGCTGAAGATATAAAACTTTACAAGAAACTCGGGTTGGCGAAACTTCCCATCTGCATGGCGAAGACGCACCTGTCGTTGTCGCATGATCCGAAGATCAAGGGCGCCCCTAAAAATTTCATCCTGCCGGTGCGTGACGTGAAGCCGTCCGCAGGCGCCGGATTTCTCTACGCATTGTGCGCAGACATAATGACCATGCCCAGCTTACCGTCAAGGCCGGTGGGGGAGCATGTCGACATAGATGCGAAGGGGAGGCTTAAATATGTACAATAAAAAGCCGCTACGTGATTATCTGGATGACCTTGCGGCCAGGCGCCCCGCGCCGGGCGGCGGAAGCGCGGCCGCGCTTTCCGCGGCGATAGGAGCCGCTCTTATTTCTATGGTAGCGAACTATACGGTGGGTAACCCGAAATATAAATCGGATGAGGATAAAGTAGCCGTTATTCTGAAGAAGGCTGAGGCGTATCGTACCCGGCTTCTGGCGCTGGTCGATGAAGACGTGTCCGCGTATGAAAAATTATGCGACGGAATAAAAAATTCACCCAAAGGTTCTCAGGCCCCGGACGGGCTTTATAAGGATGCGATCACCCCGCCGCTAGAGATGTGCAGGATATCCGCGGAAGCGCTCGGGATATGTAAGGAAATTGCGGAATGCGGGAACAGGAATTTGATAACAGATACCGCGATAGCCGCGATACTTCTCGAAGGAGCATTTTTTTCCGCGAAGTTTAACGTGTACATAAATTTGAAATATATAAAAGACATTGATTTTATCGGCAATATCCACAAAGAGCTTTCGCCTCTGGAAAAGTCTCTGCCGGAATTAAAAGAAGAGATATTGGAAATGTGTGAGGAAGTTATAAAATAGCGTTTAGCTCAGGGGGAGAAATGGCGGCAATATTATTAGAGGGT
This sequence comes from Candidatus Omnitrophota bacterium, assembly GCA_028699255.1. NCBI lineage: Bacteria > Pseudomonadati > Candidatus Omnitrophota > Candidatus Omnitrophota bacterium. The sequence goes on from JAQVUX010000002.1 coordinate 183,593, forward strand.
AAGCCGATAGCCGAAAGGTTGGGGGCTAAAATAAAATCCGAAGTCGAGGTTTTGAAGGCAGAGCGGGGGATGGCGCCGAAGCTTTTGGCGCTCCAGATAGGCGTAAATGCTTCGTCTGCCGTATATGCGAAGGCGCAAAAGAAAGCGGCCGAATCGCTGGGCATAGACTACGAGCTTAGGACGGTTGCCGATTTGACGAGCCAGGCGGAGGCGGAAAAATTGATAAAAGATTTAAATAAAGATCCGGGTATTGCCGCCGTCATACTTCAACTCCCGGTGCCGAAAGGTATCGACGCCAAGCGTCTGGTGAACCTGATATCGCCCGGGAAAGATGCCGAAGGCATGCATCCGCAGAACCTCGGCAGGATATTGCTGGGGCAGTACAATATCGGGCCGTGCGCGGCGATGGCGGTCATGGAGCTTTTAGGTTCGATAAAAGCGGATCTCTATGGCAAAGAAGCGGTTATCGTCGGGCATTCCGAGATAGTCGGTAAGCCCCTGGCGATGATGTTATTGAGTAAGTTCGCGACGACCACGGTATGCCACATAGCTACGAGCAAGCGCGGGGTACTGCCGGAGCACATAAGGCGCGCCGAGATATTGGTGGTCGCGGTCGGGAAGGCGGGAGTAGTCAGGGGCGAATGGATAAAACCCGGAGCGATAGTGATAGACGTCGGCATAAATCGAGCGGGCGATAAGATACTCGGCGATGTCGAGTTTGACAGCGCCGCGGATAAAGCCGCGTATATTACGCCGGTTCCCGGGGGGGTAGGGCCGTTGACCACCACGATACTCATGCGAAATACCGTAGAATTATTTAAGGGGCAGGTTAAATGACATTCTGTGAAAAGATAAAACAGGGCAGTTTCGTAATTACCAGCGAGATAGGACCACCTAAAGGCATCGATTTAAAAGAGATGTTCGAAGACGCGGAGCTCATAAAAAGCCGTGTCGACGCTATGAATGTTACCGATCTGCAGAGTTCCGTTTTGAGGGTCGGTTCGCTCGCGGTATGTAAACTTTTAAAAGATATGGCCATCGAGCCGATATTGCAGATGACCTGCCGCGACCGGAATCGCCTGGCGCTCCAGTCGGATCTTTTATCCGCGGGTGCGCTCGGGATAGAGAACGTCCTAATCCTGACGGGCGATTACCCTACGCTCGGCGACCATCCCGAAGCGAAGCCGGTATTCGACCTCGATAGCGTCGAGCTCATACAGGCCGCTAAAACACTCGAAGGCGGGAAGGATATGAAGGGCAACGCGCTGAAAGGCGCGCCTGAGTTTTGTATCGGCGCGGTCGTCAATCCAGGCGCCGATCCGCTCGAGCCCGAGATAATAAAGATGGAGAAGAAAGTAGAAGCCGGCGCACAATTTTTTCAGACGCAGGCGGTATATGACATCGATCTTTTCAAAAGATTTTTAGACGCCTCGAAACATATAAAAATACCCGTGCTTGCGGGAATCGTGATTTTAAAGTCCGCGGGCATGGCGAAATACATGAATAAGAACGTTGCCGGGGTATTCGTTCCCGATGCTCTCATAAACGAGATGGAGACGACAAAAGATAAATCGGCGAAGTCTATCGAGATTGCGGCGCGTCTCATCAGAGATCTCAAGCCCCTCTGCCGGGGCATACATATAATGCCGATCGGATGGGATAAGAAAGTACCGGCGATATTGGATGCCGCTGGATTGTAGAATTTCGAAAAACAGGAGAACGCGATGTCGAAAGCATCGGAGATAACTATAAAAACAGTAGCGGGATTGATGGTCTCAGGCGCGAAAAAGGTCATTGCGCAGGCCGATGCGTTATTGGGCAGGGCAAAAAAAGAAAAAGGCCCCGCGCAGGCGGTCGCATTTCCGGAAACAGCATTCTATCTCCCGTTGGCTAACGCGCTTCTCGGGCTCGAAACGAAGACGGTAGCCGATGCTGAAAAGATACTGTCTGCGGCTAAGACGCTTGTTATAAAGGACGTGCCTTCCGAAGACGCATGGGGCACATTCCTTAAAGATTCGCTCAATGCAGGTGTGGCGGCCATACTTTGCGAGGAACTCATCTCGGCTTTGAAATACGTTTACGGCCAGGAGCCGCAAAAAGACTGCCCGGGGTTCTTCCCGGACACGATACTGCGTTCGCTCGGGATACAATTAGTCGACGGAAGGATATCCGGCATCGCGGTCATCCTGGGCCGCGCGCCGGACTCGGCGATCGCCGTTAGCATAGTGCGCGACCTGCAGAAACGTAACATACTGACACTCTTGGGCGGTAATGTCGATGGTGTCAGCATTATAGACCAGTTGAAAGAAGGCGGCCTTCAGATGGGGCTCGACAGTTATGTGGTGCCTTACGGCCGCGACACATTGTCGATCGTCTACGTCCTCAACTTCGCGATAAGGGCGGCGCTCTCATTCGGCGGCATCAAGGCGGGCAACGCGAAAGCGTGCGTCGATTACGTCAGAGACAGGGTGCCGGCGTTCGTCATGCTTTTGGGCGGAGTCGATGAGGTGAAGGCGGCGACGGGCGCGGGCGCCATCGCGGCGGGAGTGCCGATCATAACCGATCTCGATCTTCCCGAAGTGCGTGTTCCGGGAGTGTGCGCTCACGAAGAGTGCCTTGTTAAAGAGAAGGATTATAAAAAAATAGTCCAGAGGGCCGTAGAGGTGCGCGGCATAAAAGTAAAAGTCGCGCAGATCCCCATACCGGTACCGTTCTCGGCCGCTTTTGAGGGCGAGCGCGTCCGGAAAGAGAATATGTTCGCGCAATTCGGCGCGAAGTATTCGCCCGCCTTCGAATACCTGCGGATGAAAAAAACCTCCGAGGTCGAAGACGGTAAAGTTACGGTCATAGGCCCCGAGATCGACCGGATGCAGGAAGGTTCAAATTATCCGCTGGCGCTGGTGATCGACGTTACGGGCAGGAAGATGTCGGTTGATTACGAGCCTATACTCGAACGGCAGATACACAAATTTCTAAATTACGCCATGGGCGTATTTCATATGGGCCAGCGCGACATGAACTGGATCCGCATATCAAAGGACGCAAAGAAGGCCGGTTTCAAGATGCACCATCTGGGTGATATCTTAGTGGCCAAGCTCCACGACGAATACGGTGCCATAGTCGATAAAGCCCAGGTTACGATATATACTGACGAGAAGGAAGTGATGGCGCTTCTGCCGGAGGCCAGGCGGGCTTTTGTGGCCAGGGACGAACGGCTCGCGGGAATGACGGATGAGTCGGTCGATACATTCTACAGCTGTACGCTTTGCCAGAGTTTCGCGCCGGATCACGTCTGCGTTGTGAGTCCCGAGCGGCTCGGACTGTGCGGCGCATATTCATGGCTCGACGCGAAGGCCGCCCACGAAATTACGCCGACCGGCGGCAACCAGCCGATAAAGAAGGGTAATGCGATCGACGCGGCGAAAGGTTTCTGGAAAGGCGTGAATGATTTTGTGTTTACCGCTTCTCATCAGCATACCTCGCAGATGGCGGCGTATTCGATCATGGATTCGCCCATGACCTCGTGCGGCTGTTTCGAGTGTATCGTGGCGATAGTCCCGGAAGCCAACGGTGTCATGATCGTAAACAGGGAGTACGCGGGCGAGACGCCGGTGGGGATGAAGTTTACGACGCTTGCCGGGACGGTGGGCGGCGGCAACCAGACCCCGGGGTTCCTGGGTGTGGGCAGATTATACGTGGCCAGCAGGAAGTTCATCTCGGCCGAGGGCGGGTTAAAACGGGTCGTGTGGATGCCGAAAGAGCTCAAAGAGGTACTTAGCGATAAATTGAAGGCGCGCTGTAAAGAACTCGGGTCCCCGGAGCTGTTTGACAAGATCGCTGATGAGACGATCGCGACCGATTCCGCCGCGCTGGTCGAATATCTGCAGAAAGTCGGTCATCCGGCGCTGGCGATGGATCCGCTGATGTAAAGCGAGATAACCTCGTAGATTGGTCATCTATTTTTCATGAGATAACCTCCGAGGTCGATGGGCTGATATACATTGGTTCTTAATCTAAATTTTTCGTCCTGGAAGGAAGACCCTTTCAGGATTCATGCCTCGCGTGGACGCGAAAATTTTGACCATGCAAAATTTTCGCTCGAGAAAAATTGCTCGGACGTTGCCTCGCAATTTTTACGCCCCGCTCGGCACGAATCCCTGCGGGTCTTCCTCCGACAGGAAGCGAAAAATTTACCGGAGGTAGTGATGAAGAAACTATATTTGTCGGACACGAATAAGAAGATCGGCGGGGTATGCGGAGGGCTCGGAGAATATTTCGATCTCGACCCGACGCTCATCAGAGTGATCTTTATACTGATCGCCCTTTTGTCGTTCGGCCTCGGCGTTATAGGGTATATCCTCATATGGATGATTATCCCGCGCAAGCCTAAGGGTGTATAAAATTAATTTGAAAAGGAGTAGGCGGTTAAAATGAACAAGGTTATTATTACAACGGCGATGCTGGTTTGCAGTAATATATTTATGACGTTTGCGTGGTACGGCCATCTGAAAAATTACAATGATAAACCGTGGATCGTTGCGGCCATTATAAGCTGGGGCATCGCGCTCTTTGAATATCTTTTACAGGTTCCGGCGAACAGGATAGGCCATCAGGTGATGAATCTGGGACAGCTGAAGATACTCCAGGAGGTAATAACCCTATCCATCTTTGTACCCTTCTCGATACTTTATATGAAAGAAGGGTTTAAAAAAGATTATATATGGGCGGCGATTTTTATCGTCGCGGCTGTGTTTTTTATGTTTCGCGGAATATTAACAAAGAGCTAAAAAATGAAAACGATAAAAATATTTATGACGGCAATTTTTGCAGGGATTATTATTTCGACGGCCTGTCCGGGTTTTTGCGGTGAGCCGGTAATCTCGATGCAGATCGATAACGAGATAATGCCGGATACGCGTAACGCGATTCGCGATATAAATAACACTCTCTTTGAAAGCATGAAGAGCAACAAGCCTGCCGTTATGATGGAGATGTTCGTCGACGAGGGGAAGGCCGATAAAGCTCTCGAGGAGAACGTAAAAGCGGCATACGATAAGATGGGTGAGCTCGCGAAAGGTACCGGGTTTGATATGCTGCATGAATACCTCATTGACGTGAAAGGCTCGGGGACGGTTACGGTTACCTTGCCGGGCGCGGACGGCGAAAATTTTCTTATGAATGTCGACGCCGGCAAAGGGCCTTTGTACATGTCATTCCTTATCTCTAAGAGTAATTTTAAAGATCTTGCGCTCTGTTTCGTTTATATGAAAAAGGCAGACGCGTGGCGCCTGCACACTTTCCATCTCGGCACGTACCGCGTGGGAGGCAAAACGCCGGTTCAATGGTACGCGGAGGCCAGGGAGATGTATGAGAACGGCTGGGATGTGCCGGCGATGCAACGGATGCAGCTTATCGATACGTTTATGCGCCCCGCGCCATTCCTCCAATATGAAAAAGAGCCGCAGATGCGGGATTTTTTCGCCGCGGGCGCGGCAGAGACATCCCGAAAGTATAAATTTCCTGTGAAGGCGACCTGGGTTAAGGATATGCCCGCTATATACGGCCTGGATATTCAATTTACCAATGGTAAACTCATACCGGTTGTTATCTACGTGACCCAGCATCCGCTCAATAGGGCCGTGCCGATACAGGACGAAGCGGATGCGATAACGCAAAAGATCGAAAAGATAATTCCCGGCATTACGCGCGGCACGGAATCCGTAGGATACAGGGTTTTTACCGAGCCGCCTACCGATAGCGCGAAACAGTATAAATATAGAGCCGTAATCAGCAAAGTTGGGATCGCATAAGGAGAAGAGCGGATGGCGTTGTCAGGACTGGATATATATAAACTTTTACCAAAAACCAATTGCAAGGATTGTGGTTTCGCGACATGCCTGGCGTTTGCCATGGCGCTCGCCCAGAAGAAGGCTTCGCTCGCAAAATGCCCGCATGTTACGCAGGACGCGCGCGCGGCTCTCGAGAGCGCCGCCCAACCGCCGATCAGGCTCGTTACGATAGGCGTTGGCGCGCGAAAGATCGAGATAGGCAACGAGACGGTGATGTACAGGCATGAGCAGAAGTTTTACCATCCTGCGGCGGTCGGATTTCTTATAGAGGATACGGCCTTACCCGCCGATATCGATAAAAAGATCGAGGAGATAAAAGCTCTCGTATTCGAAAGGGTCGGCCAGGTAATATCGGCCAATCTAATATGCGTGAGAAACTCCTCGAAAAACAAAGAAACTTTTGCGCTTGTGGTTAAAAAGGTTTCTATGTCCGGTGGCTTACCCCTGGCTTTGGAGACGTCCGAACCTGCCGCGGCGATAGAGGCGCTCGCCCAGATCAGGGACGCCAGGCCGCTTCTTATCGCGTCCGATGCGCTTCGTACGGCGGAATTTGCGAAGATTGCCAAAGATAGTCAATGCCCTCTGGCGGTTACATGTACGGGCCTGGATGACGCGGCGCAATTGACGGATATCGCGCGGAAGGCGGGCGTCGAAGAGATAGTTATTTCTATGAAGAATAGTAGCTTTTCCGGTAAAATACAGGATTTCACTTACGCCCGCAGAGCGGCGCTTAAGAAGAGTATCCGCGCGCTCGGGTATCCTGTACTTGCGTTTACCGATGAGCCTTCGGCCGAGATGGAGCTGGCCGAGGCGATATCGTACGTTTTGAAGTATGCCGGCATCGTTATAATGAAGAATACCGCGAAAGAGTTTGTATTTCCTCTTCTTGTAGCCCGACAGGACGTTTATCAGGATCCGCAGAAGCCGGTGCAGGTGGAGCCGAAGATATACGAGATAGGCAAGGTCACGAAAGATTCCCCAGTTGTCGTAACGACGAATTTCTCGATAACTTATTTTACCGTTGCGGGGGAGGTAGAGTCGAGCAAGGTGCCTGCGTACATAATATGCTGTGATTCGGAGGGGATGTCGGTTCTGACCGCGTGGGCGGCGGAGAAGTTCACCGCGGAGAGCATTGCCGATGTTCTCAAAAAAAGCGGTATCGAAGGAATAGTCTCGCATAAAAAAGTTATTATACCCGGATACGTCTCGGTATTAAGCGGAAAACTCGAAGAAGTTTCGGGGTGGAAAGTTTCGGTGGGCCCGAGGGAAGCGTCCGGGATACCGAATTATCTGAGGAACTGGAAATAAGTGAAAGAATTTAACGTAAATTTTATTCTCTCCCGCGGTTTTTTTATATTCAAGAAGCCGGTTGCTAAAAGTGTGCGAATAGCGCAGGGAACCGACCTTCTGACCGCGGCAATAAAAGCGGGTGTATTTTTAAACGCATCCTGCGGCGGCGAAGGCCTGTGCGGTAAATGTAAAGTCGGGATAAAAGACAAGACGGTGCTCGCGTGCCAGGTGATAGTCGACCGTGACCTTGTAGTAAATGTTCCCAAGGAATCGCTCGAGGCGCGCGAAAGTGTAAAGACGTCCGCGGAAGAGTTCACCAAAGGCATTATTTTAAAAAGGGAGAAGGCGTATAAGCATTCTCCGGTAGTCCGCAAGATATACATGAAACTACAGGGCCCGACCGATGACGATAATTTGAGCGACCTGGAGCGCATATCGAAGGAACTTGCCTCTAAGATGGACGGGGTGCACATCTCGGCGAAGCTGGCGACCGTCAAATTTCTCGGCGAGTGCCTGCGCGATAGCGATTTCGCGGTGACCGTTACCGTAGGCTGTAGAGAGGGGCAGGCCGAGATCCTCTCTGTAGAGCCGGGCGATACCAGCGCCGCAAGCTACGGGTTCGCGTTCGATATCGGCACGACGACGGTAGCGGGTCAGCTCATCGACCTTAACACATCCGAGATACTCGGTAGCCGCATAGCTTTCAATAAACAGGCCGCATATGGCAGTGACGTGATAACGCGGATAATATTGGCGTCGAGCGCTGAGGGGCTCGAGAAGATGCACCAGGCGGTTGTTTCGAACATGAACGAAATCATAGAAGATCTGGCGCGGACGCGCAATATCAATTTCACGGATATCGATGCCATAACGTGCGCGGGCAACATGACGATGATGCACCTTTTTCTAAAAATAGATCCGTCCGGCATCAGGCGGCCGCCGCATATCCCGGCTTCTGTCACGTTTCAGTCGATGCATCCGGCGGAAGCGGGTATTGAGGCGAACCCGAAAGGGCTAATGTTATTCATGCCCGGCGTCAGCACATACATAGGCGGCGATATAGTGGCGGGTGTTCTTGCCTGCGGGATACACGATTCCGACGATCTGTCGTTATTGGCGGACATAGGGACTAACGGCGAGATAGTGCTCGGCAATAAAGAATGGATGATTGGCGCCTCCGCAAGCGCGGGGCCGGCCTTCGAAGGTAGTGGGCTTAGTTGCGGCATGAAGGCGGTTTCCGGCGCGATCCAGAAGGTGGATATCGACGCCGGCCTGAACGTGCGGTGCGGTACCATAGGCGGCGTCAGGCCGCTCGGGATATGCGGCTCCGGTTATATAGATCTCTTGTGCCGGATGCTGAAACGCGGCATTATAGACAAGGCCGGCAGGATAAATAAGGTTATGAAGTCGGACAGGATTCGCCAGGGGAAAACAGTTACGGAATTTGTCGTTGCTTTTGCGTCGGAGACAGGTACGGGCAAGGACATAATAATAGATAATGACGATATCGAGAATATAAAGCGCTCCAAGGGGGCGATATACAGCGCCATAATGGCCCTGATGGCTAAAGTGGGTAAGGATATCAAGGATGTGAAGAAGATATTTATTGCAGGCGGATTCGGCAATTATCTTAATATCGAGAATGCTATAGCGATAGGGCTCTTACCGGATGTTCCCAGGGATGTTTACGATTTTGTTGGGAATTCGTCTCTGGCCGGGGCGAGGATGTCGCTCGTTTCATCCTCCGCATTCGCCGAGACGGACAAAATATACAGGAATATAACCTATATCGACCTGAGCGCCGAGCCGTCATACATGGATGAGTATGTCGCGTCGCTCTTTTTTCCGCACACAGATTTATGGAGGTTTCCATCAATACGGTCATAGCGGTGAACGGCAAAGGAGGCACGGGCAAATCGACCATAGCGGCGCTTTTAGTTAAGCATATTGTGGCCGGGCGCCTCGGTTCAGTCCTGGCGATAGACGCGGATCCGAATTCGTGCCTGGCCGATAATCTCGGAATGACCGCGCCGGATACGATAGTCGGAACATGCGAAACAATATCGAAGAACCTTTTAAAGATACCCGCGGGGATTACGAAAGACAGGTTTATAGAAATGCGCGTCCAGGAGGCGGTCAATGAAGGTAGCGGGTTTGATCTCCTGGTGATGGGTAGGCCCGAGGGGCCCGGATGTTACTGTTACGTTAATAACCTTTTGCGCGGGATAATAGAAGACATCACAAAAGGTTACGATTTTGTGATAATAGATAATGCCGCGGGTATGGAACATATTTCCCGCCGGACGACGGCTAAGATGAGCAAACTCCTCATTGTAAGCGATTACTCGATACCGGGCATTCGCTCATCCGCGCGCATATATACGCTTGCCAAAGAGCTCGGTATAAAATTCGACGGCGCATATCTCGTGGTCAATAAAGTCTCCGGGCCGCTCGCGCCGCTCGCCGCTGAGATAGAGAAGACGGGTTTAGACGTCGCGGGCAGTATGCCTTACGACGAGGAGATAGTTGAGTGGAATGTCTCAAATAAGGCAATATTTGAGTTTAATAGCGCGGCGGTAGAAAGAGAGATCGAAGAGATATTTAACAAATTAATAAAAGAGGCATGATAATGGACTTCATTAAAGAAAAGTATTCCAATCCCATCAATACCGTAGTGATAGGCGACGGCGCGAACATTATCAAGATAGGCGGCGAATCGACGATGCCGTTTTTATTCGATGAGGGTACCATGCCGAACGCGCCGGTAGTGGCGCTGGAGATATGGGATTGCGAACCTGCCGATTGGCCGGACCAGCTTAAAGCCTCATATGGCGATTGCATAAAAGATCCGGTTAAATGGGCGGAAAAGGCCGTAAAAGATTTTGGCGCTAAGGCGCTTTCTTTGCGTTTGCAGAGCGCCCATCCGGATTGGGGGAAGAAGGACGCGGGCCATATCGCTTCTTTGGTAAAAACGATAGCAAAGAAAGCGGCCGTTCCGCTCATAATCACCGGTTGCGGCGACGATGAGATCGATAACGACCTTTTGCCTAAAGTAAGCCAGGCGGTAAAAGGATTGAACTGCCTATTTGGGATCGCGACGCAGAATAATTACAAAACGCTCGCCGCCACGTGCCTGGCGGACGGGCATTCGATAATAGCCGAATCGCCAATCGATATAAATATCGCCAAGCAGGTTAATATACTTATAACCGATATGGGATTTGACCCGTCCAGGATCGTGATGCATCCGACCACGACATCTTTAGGTTACGGCATGGAATACGTATATTCGATAATGGAGCGCGCCCGCCTTGCCGCTTTTATGGGCGACAGAATGCTGGCAATGCCGTTCATACTTTTTGTGGGAAGCGAAGCCTGGAAGACGAAAGAGGCGAAGGAATCGACGGTGGGCCAGGGGATCAACTGGGAGCTGGCTACGGCGGTTCCGATGCTGCAGGCCGGTGCCGATATGCTGGTGATGCGCCATCCGGACGCCGCTAAGGCTATAGCCGTGTACATAGCGCGCGCCATGAATGAAAGGGGTCAACCGTGATAGTGATAGGTGAGCTCATAAACGGGATGTATAAAGATGTGGGTAAGGCGATAGCTAATAGAGAGACTGATGTTATCCAGCATCTGGCTACAGATCAGGTGAACTCCGGCGCTTCTGTGCTTGACGTGAATACAGGCCCGTATTCGAAAAATCCAAAGGACGACATGAAGTGGCTCATCGAGGTCATTCAGGCTGTTGTCCGGGTACCGCTCGCGCTCGACTCCACGAAGGCGGACGTTATCGAGGAGGGTTTGAAACTTGTCTCGAAACGCGCGATAATAAATTCGACGAGCGCGGATGAGGCGAAGATGGAATCTATATTCGGCCTCGCGAAAAAATATAATACGCAAGTGATAGGGCTCGCTATGGACAAAACCGGCGTCCCGAATTCGAAAGATAAGAGGCTGGAGCTTGCGGCGGCGATAGTGGCGAAGGCGATGGAGTTCGGTATTAACACCGAGGACTTATTTCTCGACCCGATAGTCCTGCCGGTAAACGTTGCGCAGGCGCAGGGCCGCGAAGTCCTTGAGTCAATACGGGAGTTCCGCCTCCTGTGCGATCCGCCGCCGAATACGACGATAGGACTGTCGAATGTGTCGCAGGGCACGAAGTTCCGTCCGCTCGTCAACCGGACGTTCCTCATTATGGCGATAGCGAACGGGCTTACCTCCGCGATACTCGATCCGCTTGATAAGGAATTGATGGATGCAATGATCACGGCTGAACTCGTCCTGAATAAGGCGATATATTGCGATTCGTTTTTGGGCGCATACAGAAAAAAATAGAAAGAAAGCGGGTGGGCGATGAGACAATGGATGGGATTGACGATAATTGCGATCGTGGCTGTAGCAATGATGGCTACGCTTGCGGGCACGGCTATAGCGTACGAGGAGCGCTCGTATGAACAGTTGAGCCCGAACGGTAAATACATATTTGTAATGCTCGCAAAATCGCCGGACAAAGAAGGCAGGGTCGATACGCTTAAAGATAAATATGATCGCTCCGGCCTGTATAAGGCAGGCGAACCGGCAAAGCGCTTTTGGAGCGTGAACTGGTATTCCCCGACCGTGCATATTTCATCGGATGGCGTTCATTTAGTAAGAATAGGCAGGAAGAGTGTGGTTGCAATAAACGATAAGCCGGATATGGCACAGCTTGCGGTGGCTTTTTACAGTAAAGGCAAGCTTGTGAAAAAATATACGATCGGCGACCTATGCGGCGATCCTAAAAAACTGGTTCGCGCGCTCGCAGGTTTTCAGTGGCAGAAGCGGATAGCTTTTGACGATGTTTCTGGGCGGCTCGCGATCAGTCTTGTAACCGGGCAGGATAAAGTGTTTGCCGTGAGATCGGGAAAAATAGTCAAGGCGGACACGCAAAATACGAGGAGACAATAATGGAACGCAGGAAGATAATGATAACAGATCTTCAAAATAAAAAAATCGAAGGTAAGAAGATAACGATGTTGACCGCTTACGACTATCCGATGGCGCGGCTTGTCGATGAGGCGGGTATCGATGTGATACTCGTCGGCGATTCGCTCGGCATGGTCGTGCTGGGGTACGATTCTACCGTACCCGTTACGATGGATGAGATGATACATCATTCGAAAGCGGTCAGGCGCGGTACGAAATACGCGTTTTTAGTCGGCGATATGCCGTTCATGTCTTATCAGGTCTCGAAGGAGGAGGCGGTCAGGAACGCGGGCCGTTTTATGAAAGAGGCGCTCTGCGATGCCGTAAAGCTCGAGGGTGGCGATGAAGTGATCGATGCTACTATAGCGATAGTAAATGCGGGTATCCCGGTGCTGGGGCACATAGGGCTCACGCCGCAGACGATATCGAAACTGGGCGGGTTTAAGATCCAGGGAAAGACAGCCCACGACGCCAAAAACCTCGTTGATCAGGCGATTAAACTTGAGAGGGCGGGGTGTTTCGGTATCGTCCTCGAATGCGTGCCGGAACTGGTGGGGAAATTGGTTGCGGAAAAAGTCAGGATACCGGTTATCGGCATAGGCGCCGGCAAACATTGCGACGGGCAGGTTCTTGTAGTGAACGACATGGTCGGGCTTTTTGACAGATTCGTTCCGAAGTTCGTAAAACAGTATGTAAAGCTCTCCCACTCGATCCTGGAAGGATTAAAGAAATACAAAGAAGAGGTAGAACGCGGCGCGTTCCCGGCCGCGGAGCACACGTTCACCATCAAAGAAGAAGAAATAAAAAAACTGAAAAAAATATAAGTAATACCTGAGAGGTGGCGGATGAAGATAGCGATCGTAGGGCCGGGCGCCCTGGGATGTCTTATAGCCGGTCACGTAAAGAATAAAACTAAAGAAGACGTCTGGTTATGTGATAATTCCAAAGAGCGCGCCATGCGCATAAAGGACAGCGGTATTAAAATAGAGGGTTTAAGCGGCAGTCACCAGGTGCGGGTGAATATTACATCCGATCCGAAAGAGATAGGCATATGCGATTTTGTTTTAATATGCGTGAAGAGTTATTCGACGGAAGACGCCTGCAAGGATATTAAAGAGATGGTCGGTGAGAAGACATTCGTCGTGACCTTGCAGAACGGTATAGGTAATGTCCAGATACTAAACGATTATTTCGGGCCCGAGAGAGTGATAGCCGGAATAACCAATCACGGCGCGACCTTAATATCCGACGGACGTGTCAGGCACGCCGGCAAAGGAGAGACGATCATAGGTAAGGCGGATGGTAAGCTGTCGGGAAGTTTGCGCAGTCTGCAGGAGGTTCTGAATAAGGCAGGTTTTGAGACGAAGATATCGAAAGATATCGATTCGGTGATATGGGGCAAGCTTATAATAAACGTAGGGATAAACGCGCTCACCGCGGTAACGCGCTTGAATAACGGCCGGGTGACGGAATATGAAGAGGCGCGTTCCATCCTGCGCGGCGCTGTGCAGGAAGCGGCGAAGGTCGTAAAGCGCAAGCGGATAAAACTCGCATACGACGATCCGATACAGAAGGTGGAATCGGTTTGCAAGGCTACGTTCGCTAATTGCTCGAGCATGTTGCAGGATGTATTGAATAAAAAGAGGACGGAGATCGATTTTATAAACGGGGCGGTGGTCAGACAGGGCAAGGCGCTCGGCATAGCCACTCCGGTAAATGAAGTATTGACGAATTTAGTGAAGACGATAGAGGCCAGTTATGATAAGTCGTTGGCCGGCGGTGGTACGGGCGGTAAGGTTTTATAACGGAGGCATTTTCCATGTTGATGATAATAGGTGAACGTATAAATTCCACGAAAGAAAAAATTAAGGAAGCGATAAAAGCCAGGGATGCCGCATTTATCGCTTCCGAAGCGCGCGCGCAGGTCGACGCCGGAGCCGATTATGTCGACGTCAATTGCGCGGTGACTGCCGGCAACGAACTGCAGGATATGGACTGGGTTATAAGCGTCGTGCAGAGCGAAGTGCAGGATGCGGGTATCTGCATCGACAGCCCCAACTATCTTGCGATCGAGACGGCCTTGAAGGCGCATCGGTCAAATGGGCCGGTTATGATCAATTCCATAAGCGGCGACGAGGCGAGGATAAAGTCGATATTACCGCTCGCGATAAAATACGATGCCAGGCTCATAGCTCTTACGATGGACGCTAAAGGCATGCCGCATACCGTCCGGGAAAGATATGAGGCGGCCGCGAAGATATATGAACGCGTCAAACGCGAAGGGTTTAATATCGATAATCTGTATTTCGATCCTCTTATAAGGCCGATAGCCACAGAGCCGGATCAGGCGGTCGAGTTTTTAAGTTCGATACCGCTCATAAAAGAGTTGGGCGCGAAGACGATATGCGGGCTGTCGAACGTCTCCTACGGACTGCCGAACAGGCGGCTGGTCAACGCGACGTTCTTATCCATGGCGATATATGCGGGCCTTGATGCCGCGATCCTCGATCCGCTCGATAAACATGTTATATCCGGCATACGCGCATCACAGGCTCTCGCGTGTAAAGACGAGTACTGCGCCGAATATATCAGGGCCTTCAGGGAAGGTAAACTCATATAATAGATGAATATTTTACAGATTCTGCCATCACTGGATGTCGGAGGGGTTGAGACGGGAACGATCGACCTCGCGAAGTACCTTACTCTTCGCGGCCACAAAGCCGTTACCGTCTCCAGCGGAGGGCGGCTCGTCCGGGAGCTCGACTCTATCGGCGCGCGCCATTACAGTCTGCCCGTCGATAAAAAATCCCTCATCAGCATTATAATGATGATAAAAGAAGTCCGCGAGATAATCCGCCGGGAAGATATTGAAGTGATCCATGCCCGTTCGCGTGTCCCGGCGCTCATCGCGTATTTCGCGGCAAAAATGTCCGGGCGTGCTTTTATAACCACCGCCCACGGATATTACAAGAAACATCTTATGAGCGAGGCTATGGGGTGGGGCAAGTACGTTATAGTCGCTTCAAACATAATGGCAAAACACATGGCGGGTAATTTTAACGTGCCGCACGACCGCATTCGGCTTATACCGCGCGGGGTGGACCTGGAAAAATTCCGCTTCAGGGATCCATCTACGCATAGTCGGGAATGGTTTGTAGTAGGGATGGTCTCGAGGATAACGCCCCTTAAAGGCCACTCGGATTTTATAAAAGCCATATCCATATTGAGCCGTCAAATACCACGACTTAAGGTGGTGATAGTGGGCGCCGCGCCGAAAGAGAAATATAAAGAAGACTTAGAGCTTCTCATCCGCCGCCTCGGCCTTGTCAATACGATACAGTTTTTACCGGCAACGCAGGATGTGCCGGGTATAATGAAGAGCCTGGATGTGCTCGTCTCCGCGACGATAACCCCGGAAGCTTTCGGACGGGTTATTATAGAAGCCCAGGCTGTCGGTGTGCCGGTGGTAGCTACGAGGGTGGGTGGTGTGGTCGATATAATTGAGGATAGGGTCAACGGACTTCTTTCGACGCCCCAGGACCCTAAAGACATGGCCGAGAAGATACAGGAACTTTACAAAGACATTAATTTACGTTCGCGCCTTGCGATCGAAGCGCGTAAACGCGTGGAAGAGCAATTTAATCTGCCGAAGATGATGGAGAGGACTCTTGCCGTATATGAAGAGGCTGTCGAAAGTCTGAATATCCTTGTCATAAAAATGAGCGCGATAGGGGACGTTATTTTAAGTGTCCCATCCCTGAAGGCTATACGCGCAAAATATCCGAAGGCCAATATAAAAGTTCTCGTCGGACTGCAATCGAGGGAGGTTCTCGACAGGTGTCCGTATATCAACGATAGGATCGTGTGTGATCTTAGGGGAAGGCACCGCGGCCTTGTCGGATTGTGGCGTCTCGGTAAAGAATTGCGCAGGTCGTGTTTCGATATCGCGATAGACCTGCAGAATAACAAAGTGAGTCATATTCTGGCCGCCCTGAGTTTTGCGCCACTGCGCTATGGTTATGACAATAAAAAATTCTCGTTCTTTTTGAACAGGCGTATTAAAGACGACGCGCCGCACCTCGATCCTATAGAACATCAATTCAGAACCCTCAAGCTTGCCGGAATGAAGCCGCAGGATAAGTGTCTCGAGCTTTGGCCGTCAGAGGAGGATGAGAAGTGTGTCGAGCGACTGCTTGCCGATAGCTGGATAAAACCCTCGATGGGACTTGTGGGGATAAATGTCAGGGCGTCCGAACGCTGGGTTACCAAGAATTGGCCGATTGCCAATATCGCGCTCTTATGCGATCGCTTGGCCAAAGAATACAATATGCGCTGTGTCCTTACCGGTACTGAGGGAGATGCTGATTTTGCGCAGGCGATAGCGAAGGCCTCGAAATCGAAGCCGCTCGTCGCCGCGGGCAAGACCACTATACTCGAGCTCGCCGCGCTTATCAGGCGTTTCAAAGTATATCTGACGCCCGACTCCGCGCCGCTACATATAGCGTCGTGCGTCGGCACGCCCTGCGTTGCGCTTTTCGGGCCGACGGATCCCCTCCGGCATATGGTACCATCGGGATTATGTATTGCCGTAACTAAGAAAAACGAACTTAGATGTAGTCCGTGTTATAAGCCGAGTTGCGTAAAAGATTTTGCCTGCATGAAGATGATAACGGTGGATGATGTTCTCGCGGCCATGCGGCCGTATCTTGGCCAGGCGCCTTCCGGTGAAATGGCCAGCGCCGAGGGAGAAGGTGCCGGATGAAAGTTCTGCAGGTAACCACGCACATCAATATAGGCGGGATAACCAACTACATCCTTATTCTGTCACAGACACTTAAGGCTAAAGGCGTGGATGCGGTCATTGTCTCGAGCGGCGGCGGCATGAAAGATGAATTTTGCGCGTCGGGCATACGGCATATTCCGCTCGACATAAAAACAAAGTTTGAATTCGGGCCAAAGGTGATCGGCGCCGCATTCTGTCTGGCGAATATAATCCGGCGGGAGAAGGTCGATATTGTTCATGCCCATACCAGGGTTTCTCAGGTCGCCTCGGCGCTGGCGTCACGGATGACGGGGGTGCCGTATATAACGACCTGTCACGGATATTTTAAACTTCGTTCCCGGAAAATATTCGATACCTGGGGATCTAAGGTTATAGCTATAAGCGAAGCCGTAGAGAAACATCTAAGGAATGACCTGGGAGTTGAGGCGGACAGGGTAGAACTTATTTACAGCGGGGTTGATGCCCGAAGGTTTGGCCGAACGTTTCCTGAAGCGGAAAAGATCGCCTTAAGGAAGGCTTTGGGCCTTAAGGATGGCCCTGTTATCGGTTCGATCGGGAGGCTTTCTCCCGTGAAGGGGCACAGGTATCTCATCGAGGCGATGGCCGGAATCCTGGCTTCGCGGTCTAACGCGCAATGCATTATAGTGGGTGACGGTCCCGAGGAAAATTCGCTTAAATCGCTGGCCGAGGGCCTGGGCCTGGGCGAGGATGTGCATTTCATTCCATCCTGTTCCGACACGGCGAAGTTATTGTCTATAATGGATGTATTCGTGTTCCCGTCCGTGAAAGAGGGGCTGGGTATAGCGCTATTGGAGGCGATGGCCGCCGGATGTGCCTGCGTGGCATCCGAAGCGGGAGGGATAATCGATATTATCGGGGATCCTTCTGCCGGTACACTTACGCCCGTTGGCAACGCGGGCGCTATAAGCAAAGCCGTAATAACGCTCATTGACAACGAACGGTTGCGTAAAGATATGGGTACGGCGGCGAGAAAGCTTGTATCGGAAAAATTTTCGCTTGACGTTATGGGCGATAAAGTTATACAGTCGTACAAAAAGGTATTAGGATGCTGAAGAATAGAAAAAAAATAATAATTATTTTGTCCGCCATAGCCGTTATTTTGGCGGGCATAGTGGTATTTATTGTAAACGAAACAACCTACATCGTCCCTGTGCTCATGTATCATTCTATCGATTATGATGACGAGACAAGCAAGCTCTCCGTCTCTCCAAAAGAATTTGCCAGGCAAATGGAGTTTTTAAGGAAAAACAATTATAATATCGTTCCGGTTGAAAAGGCCGCTTACTATATATCGAAGAAAGCGAAGCCGCCATCAAAGACGATAGCCGTAACTTTCGACGACGGTTTTGAGAATAATTATCTTTATGCCTATCCTGTTCTTAAGAAGTATGATATTCCGGCGACGATATATGTAATAATCAATAGGGTGGGCGCTCCGGATTTCTTGAACTGGACGGAAATAAAGGAGATGTCCGATTCCGGGATTGTAACCATAGGTAGCCATACAAAATCGCACATCTGGCTTTTAGAGTCGGATGAGCAATTCCTTAAAGATGAATTGGACGGATCGCGTAAGACGCTGGAAGAAAAACTTGGTAAGAAGGCGGGGCTTTTTTGTTATCCTATGGGTGCCTTCGATGCGGTTTCCAAGAAAGCGGTTGAGAAGGCCGGATACACCTGCGCGGTAGCGACGAACCCAAAAGGTGTATTGCCGGAAGATGTGTATGCTATAAAACGTATCAAGATATCCCGCTCGTCCTATAATCTATTTATATTTTGGGGGGAAACTACCAGGATTTATACCTGGTTTAAGCGGGTCAGATAAGGTAAGTGGCTAAAGAGCGCTACTAATATGAAAAAAATACTCATAGTAAATGTCAACTGGATAGGCGACACACTTTTTGCTACGCCTTTTTTGCGCGCGGTAAGAGATGCTCACCCTGACAGTTATATCGCATGTCTTACTCATCCCAGATGTGTCGAAATGCTTGACCTGAATCCGTGCCTTAACGAAATCATAATATACGACGAAGAGGGCGTTCACCGCACATTGGCCGGGAAGCTTAAGCTTATAACGGGATTGCGGAAGAAACATTTCGATACGGCCTTTCTCCTTCACAGGTCTTTTACCAAAGCGCTGATAGTTTTTTTGGCCGACATAAAAGAGCGCATAGGTTATCCGACAAAAAGGCGCGGCGCGCTCCTTACGAAAACGGTTGAAGAGCCGTCCGAAGAGATGCATAAAGTGGAGTATTTTCTCGACATAGCCAGGGCCTGCGGTCTGGCTGTTAATAGCATGGCGTATGAATTCTTCGTGGACGATTCGCACAGAAAGTTTATCGACGGGTTTTTGCGCCAGGCCGGCGTTCGGGATACCGACAGGATAGCGGTTTTGTGCCCTGGCGGAAACTGGGCTCCGAAGCGTTGGTCATGTAAGAGTTTTGCGAGGGTAGCGGACGCTTTAGTCAGTCGATACGCCTGCCGCATAATTATATCAGGCGCGGCGAAAGACGCGAGACTGGCCGCCGATATAAAAGGTATGATGACCTCCGAGGCGATCGTCATTGCCGGAAAGACCACGCTAAAACAGCTCGGCGCCCTGTTCGCGCGCTCAAGCCTCGTCGTGGCCAATGATACCGGCACCATGCATATGGCGGTTGCCATGAACGCGCCGACCATCGCGCTTTTCGGTCCGACTTCTCCCGCTTTAACCGGGCCGTACGGCACCGGCAGGTATAAGGTAATTTTTAAGAACGAAACTTGCGATATACCATGTTACGATTTTACATGCACTGATAACCGTTGCATGGCGGCAATAAAAGTAGAAGATGTTTTAAAAGAGGCCGAGTCGATACTGGCTCAAAAGTAAAATTTTATGACGATAGATAAGACACAGGTTAAGCGTATCCTGGTCATTACCCTCAGCAATGTCGGCGATATCATTCTTACTACGCCCGTCGTGGAAGCGCTCGCGAAGGAGTTTCCCGGTTGCAGGATAGACGTTATGGTTGGCCCGCAGGGTAAGGAGATTTTCGCCAAAGACCCCCGCGTATTCAAAGTAATAATATACGACAAGCACCTGCCGATAATGCAGAAGAGGCGTCTGCAGTTAAAACTCAAGAAATTGCGTTACGACCTGGTTGTCGATATCCGGAATACGGTATTCCCGCTTCTTATCGGCCCGAAATACAGAACCGCGACGATACAGCGTTTCCCGCGGCATATATTGCACAGCAGAAAACGCCATCTGTACCGCCTCCAGTCTATCGGCATCGACAGGATGGAGGAGCTTCCTTATATACATATTACTAAAGAAGACGAAGGTCACGTGGTCGGGATGCTGAAGGCTAAAGGTATTGTCGATCCCATAGTGGTTATAAATGCCGGAGCGAAGAGTCATCTCAAGCGATGGACTGCCGCGGGTTTTGCCGAAGTAGCCGACAATATTATATCGCGGTGCGCGGCGAGCGTCGTCTTTGTCGGGTTAAAAGAGGACGAGGTAATAGTCGGCGAGATCATTTCAAAGATGAAAAATAAGCCTTATAATCTCGTGGGGCATACGAATATCAGACAGCTCGCCGGACTTCTGAAGCACTCAAAGCTCCTCATAACCAATGACAGCGCGCCCCTCCATCTGGCCTGCGCGGTCGGAGTAAAGGTGGTGGCGCTCTTCGGGCCGACCGATCCGCGCAGATACGGCCCGACGGGCGAGTTCGATGTTGTCGTGAAGGAGAGGCTCTCCTGCGCGCCGTGCGAGAGCGCCGAGTGCGTCCGTAATTACGAATGCATGAAATTGATAACTCCGGATGCGGTTTTTGACGCCGCGAAGATGCTGTTGGAGGGGTATGAGTAGAGATAAAAGAGAAAAGATAAAAGAGGAAAGCAAAAAGCCCGAGACCAAGAGAGTGCTTATCGTGCGGCTCGATAGGATAGGCGACGTTCTTCTCTCGACACCCGTTATAAAAGCGGTGCGCGGTATATGCCCGAATGCTCACATCGCGTTCATGGCCAGGCGCCACGCGATAGATATTCTCAAAGGTAATCCTTATCTTGACGAGGTCATAGTATACGAAAAATCAGGGCGGGAGAAGGGGTTTCTGCGTAATATGCGGTTTATACGCAAGCTCCGGCGGAAAAAATTCGACATAGCGTTGATACTGCATCCTACAAAAAGAACGCATCTTATCGTTTCGATGGCAGGTATTCCTGAGAGAGTCGGGTATAACAGGAAGTGGGGCTTTCTTTTGACTACTCGCATACCGCATACCAAGCAGTACGGGTTGAAACACGAGATCGATTATGCGTTGGATCTTCTGCGCTATACGGGGCTCGACGCTAAAGAGAGGACGATGTATATGCCCATCGATGCCGTCGCTGAGCGTCATGTAGATGAGATGCTTGAAGATAGCGGCATAAAAAAAGGCGACGTATGCATTGCCATAAATCCGGCCGCCAGCTGTGTTTCGAAGATATGGGGCGCGGATAAATTTGCCGGGGCCGCGGATATATTGAATGAAAAATATGGAGCGAAGATAGTGGTGGTCGCCGGATGTGCGGACAAGGCGCGGGGTGATAAGGTGGCCGCGCTTATGAAAAGCGGTTGCGTGAACCTTTCGGGTAAAACGAGCATTGCGGAACTCGCGAGCCTCCTGCGAAGAGTGAAGTTATTTATCTCCAATGACTCCGGGCCGGTGCATATAGCGTGTGCCGTAGGCACGCCGGTTGTGGCGGTATTCGGCAGGAGCGACAGGGGGCTATCTCCGCGGCGCTGGGGGCCGACGGGCGTACGCGATATCGTGTTGCATAAGGATGTGGGTTGCGATGAGTGCCTGGCGCACAATTGCAAGCTCGGTTTTAAATGCCTCGAAGCGGTAACCGTCGATGAAGTACTCGCGGCGGCGGCTAAGATACTGGGGAGGTAAAAATTGCGTATGGATGGAGGCATATAAACAAAAAAGACTCGCTCTTTGCGGGTCTTTTTCGGAGGTGATAGGCCTCAATGGCTTTCGCTATCGTTCCCTCTCGTGTTACAATTATAGTATAACACATAAAATATAAAAAAGCAAGCTCATCCCCAAATTTTCTAACCCGGGGAGGAATCCTCGGCACAATCGAGGCTCTACGACAGGAAAAATATGAAACTAGGATTGATAGGATTACCGCAGACAGGCAAGAAGACGCTTTTCGAACTGCTCACAAATCACAAACCATCCGAGAAAGAGATCATTTCGGCCAAGCCTATCAAAGGCATAGCCGAGATAAAGGATCCGCGTTTCGATAATCTCGTAACGATATACAAGCCGAAGAAAGACGTCAGGGCAAGGATCGACATAGAGACTCTTCCCAAAATAGAGAAGGATACGATCGCCAAGGGTGAGATATTCGCGGACATAAATGAACTTGATGCCGTCTGTCATATAGTGCGCGCATTTCAGGACGACACCGTGTACCACGTCGACGGATCCGTCGATCCAAAGCGCGATATCGATTTCGTCAATTCCGAGCTGATACTTCATGACCTCATATTTATCGAAAAACGCCTCGAACGGCTCGACCAGAAAATAAAGCAAACCAAAGAAGAGGCGTCGATAAAAGAGAAAGAGGTGCTTGTAAAATTAAAAACCCACCTCGACAAGACACTGCCTTTGCGTCTTTTGGACTTGAGCGCGGATGAGAAAAAGCTAATATCGAGCTATCCTTTTGTAACGCTTAAAGAGATGATAATCGTATTGAATGTTTCGGAGGATGGTTTAAAAGATACGGACGTTGTAAAGAAGTTTGCCGTCGAGCTTGCGCCGCTAAAGATCGACGTGATGCAGGTTTCGGCTAAGGTGGAAAAAGAAATAGCGGCGTTTGAGTCGGACGATGAGAAGAAGGAATTCATGGGCGCCCTCGGTATAAACGAGAGCGCTGTAAGCGTTCTCACGCGTGTCTGCATAAAAGCGCTGAGCCTTATATCTTTCTTCACGGTCGGAACCGATGAGGTGCGGCAGTGGCTTGTGAAGAAAGGCTCGTCGGCGCCTGAGGCCGCGGGGGCGATACATTCCGACCTTCAGAAAGGTTTCATACGGGCGGAATGCATGAAATACGCGGACCTTGTCGCGCTCGGCGGCGAAGACAAGGTGAAAGAGGCCGGCAAGTATTACCTTAAAGGCAAGGATTATACCGTCGAAGACGGAGATATTATAAACATACGGTTTAATGTATAAGGAGAAGATGGTATATGTTGTCAAAAGAACTATTGAACCTTTTCGATAAACGGGAGTTCATTGGTGTGGCGACGTGCGATTTTAAAGGACATCCAACCGCGGCGCCTAAATTCATTCTCAAAGTAGAGAGTGGCCGCATCTATCTGGTCGATTATACGATAAGCAAAACCTGGGAAAATCTTAAGACGAACCCAAGGATATCGATGTCGCTTATCGATCCCATGACATTAAAAGGTTATCAGGTTAACGGTAACGTGAAGATATTGTCAAAAGGTAAGCTTTATAAGAAACTGTGTGAAGAGATGACCGATAAAGAAGTGCGACTTACCGCCCAGCATATCATCGATGAAGTCAGGGGCAATCCCGCGCATGAGACGTTCGAGATACTGATGAACGAGAGGTTCGTTATATTTGAAGTTACGGTGGGTGAAGTTGTTGAGCTGGATATACAAGGTAAGATCAAGCGCAGTAAAAAATAGTGGCGTATAAGTAACATTCATGATAAAATTATAGTTTTGAGGGAAAATATATGACCAGACAAAGGGTGGACCTTACAAAGATAAAGACGATACCGCTTAACGCCAGGAAATGCAAGGTGTCCACAAAGGAATTTGCAAAAATTGGCCGTAAGGGCGCATCTTTTAAAGATTTTTATGATTCCATGCCCGATGTGCTTGCGAGCCGGAATCTTCACGCGCTCGTCGACAGGATAGTCGGCGCATACCGGAAAAAGAAGATGATTATACTCATGATGGGCGCGCACGTCATAAAGTGCGGCCTTTCGCCGCTTGTTATCGACCTGATGAAGCGCGGCGTGATAAAAGCCGTCGCTCTCAACGGTGCCGGCATGATTCACGATACTGAAATAGCGATGATAGGCAGGACGAGCGAAGACGTCGGCGAGGGTATACTCGACGGTTCTTTCGGCATGGCGAAAGAGACGGCCGGTTTTATTAATGGCGCGATAAACGACGGTTTCCAGGAAGGCATCGGCATAGGTGAAGCCCTGGGAGAGCATGTAACAAAAGCGCGTCTGCCATATCGTAATTTCAGCATACTCGCTACGGGCTACCAACTGAATATCCCCGTTACCGTGCACGTGGCCATCGGCACAGACATCGTGCATCAGCATCCGTCCGCGAACGGCGAGGCAATCGGCGAGGGATCGCTTCTCGATTTCCGGAACTTCATCTACAGTGTCGGCTCACTCGAGGGCGGAGTCGCGATCAATTTTGGCTCCGCGGTAATATTGCCCGAAGTTTTTTTGAAGGCGCTTACCGTAGCGCGCAATCTTGACTATAAGCCGAACATATTTACTGCGGCTAATTTCGATATGATAAATCAGTACAGGCCCCACCAGAATATACTCTCGAGGCCGACCTCGATGGGCGGCAAAGGTTACAATATTATCGGTCATCATGAAATAATGTTCCCGTTCCTGTACCATTCTATAATAGGAAAGATATAAAAATGCAGAAGATGGGTTTTGGCGGAATAAAGAACACGATAAAGAATTTTAAGAACGCCAGGGTGCTCGTAGTCGGCGATCTCATATTGGACGAATTTTTATGGGGGGACGTTTCCAGGATATCGCCGGAAGCGCCCGTTCCGGTCGTCTGGGTAAAGAAGGAGAGCTTCATGCCCGGCGGCGCGTCGAATGTCGCCAACAACTTAAGTTCGCTGGGCGCGGAAGTGTACCTGGCGGGTGTCGTCGGGGACGACGAACGCGGTTCGATACTCAGGGGGGAACTTGAGCAAAAAGGCGTAAATACGGCAGGCATCATCACAGATAGTTCGCGTCCTACGATACTAAAGACGCGCGTTGTCGCTCAGCATCAGCAGGTTGTAAGGATCGACAAAGAAAGAATCGACCCGCTGGGCGCCAATATCGTAGCGTCGCTGATTCGCTATATCGAAGGTGTGATAAAGGATATCGACGCGATAATAATCGAAGACTACGGCAAGGGCGTCATAACGCCGGCATTATTGAGCCGGATAGTGCCGTTGGCGAAAAAACATAAAAAGATAATTTCCGTAGATCCGAAAGAAGAGCATTTCAAATATTATAGGGGCATAAGTGTCATTACCCCGAACAACCATGAAGCTTCAAAAGCCGTAGGATTTAAGATAAAAGATGAGGCGACTCTTGTTAAGGCGGGGCACGCTCTTTTAACGAAGATCGGATGCAGGATAGCGCTTATAACGCTTGGGGAGCACGGTATGGCCGTATTCCAAAAGGCCAAACCGATGAAACATATACCGACGGTGGCCCAGGAGGTATTCGACGTATCCGGAGCCGGCGATACCGTTATAGCAAGCTACACGCTTTCCCTTGCCGCGGGGGCGGACCCGATAATGGCGGCGCACATAGCGAATTGCGCGGGCGGGATCGTTGTGGGCAAGGTCGGTATTGCCGTGGTAACGCCGGACGAACTTTTAGCGAGAATAAAAATAGAATTGAATAAAAAATAAAGGAGTAGCGATAGTGAAAGTAATAGGAGTGATACCGGCCCGCTGGGGCGCGACGAGATTCGAAGGTAAAGTGCTTGCCAACCTTCTGGGTAAACCCGTAATACAACATGTCTGGGAGAACGCCAGGCGCGCCAAGACGCTCGACGAACTGATAGTCGCTTGCGACGACGAACGCATAATGAAGGTAGTGGAGGGCTTTGGAGGCAAAGCGGTATACACATCCCCCGATCAGCCGTCCGGCACCGACCGCTTGGCCGAGGTCGTCAATCCGATGGATGTCGACATCGCCGTCAATATACAGGGCGACGAGCCGCTCATAAAGCCGATAATCATCGATAGTCTCGTCATCGCGCTCCAGGACGAGAAGGTGGCCCAGATGGCTACGGTCATAAAGAAGATAGAGGATACCGCTGAGCTTACCAACTCAAACGTGGTCAAGGTAGTGATAGATAAGAACGGTTACGCCATATATTTTTCGCGTTACGCTATTCCATATAACAGGACAGGCGAGGTCGATGAGGCGAAGCGGCCCGTCTACTACAAACATATCGGGCTATACGCGTTTACCAAGGATTTTCTTTTCACGTTCCGGAATCTGCCGAATTCCTCGCTCGAAAATGCCGAAAAACTCGAGCAATTGAGAGTTATTGAGAATGGTTACAAGATAAAAGTAGTAGAAACGAAGCTGGACACTATAGGCATAGACCGTTCCGAAGACCTGAAGAGAGCCGAGCAGGCTCTTCTCAAAGACCGGGAGACAGAGAAGACGAATGAAAGAAGTTAGCGTCGGTAATATCAGAATAGGCGGGCATAATCCATTTGTCTTGATAGCCGGGCCTTGCGTTATTGAGTCGGAGGCCGGAGCTATGCGTCATGCCAGGGCTCTTCGTTCCCTGACAGGGCGGATGGGCATACCGTTTATATATAAATCGAGTTACGATAAGGCAAACAGAACTTCCGCAGATTCATTTCGCGGCCCGGGTTTCAAAAAAGGGCTCGCGATACTCAGGAAAGTCAAAGATGAGCTGGGAGTGGCCGTACTCGCGGACGTGCATTGCAAGTCTGAAGTGAAAGAGGCCGCGAAGGTGCTTGACATAATACAGATACCGGCGTTTCTTTCGCGCCAGACGGATCTTTTAAAGATGGCCGCGGAGACCGGCAAGGTAGTAAATATAAAGAAGGGGCAATTTCTTGCGCCCTGGGACATGAAGAACGTTATTAAAAAAATAGAGTCCGCCGGCAATAAGAATATCCTTCTTACCGAGCGCGGCGTAAGTTTCGGTTACAATAATCTGGTTAGCGATTTCCGCTCGATATTGATAATGAAAGGTTTCGGCTATCCTGTTATTTACGACGCGACGCATTCGGTACAGATGCCCGGCGGCCTGGGCGACAAGTCCGGCGGAGAGAGGGCGTACGTGCCATATCTTTCGTCGGCGGCGATAGCGTGCGGGGCGGATGGTATATTCATGGAGGTTCACGAAGATCCGGACAATGCGCCAAGCGACGGGCCGAATATGGTAAGGCTCGACGAGCTTGAAGATATTTTAATGAAATTGAAAAGAATAGCGAAAGCGGTTAAATAGGCGGGATATGTCGAAAAATATAGCTAAAGACGTTTTAAAAATAGAACGCGACGCCCTGACGGTTTTGATCGGCAGGATAGGCCCGGATTTTGACAGGATAATAAACGCGATATGCAAAACCAGGGGGCGGATAATAGTTACCGGTATGGGCAAACCCGGTTTTATCGCCCAGAAGATATCCGCCACCATGTCTTCTACGGGTACGCCGTCTTTGTATCTTCATCCGGCGGAGGCGCTACATGGCGACCTCGGGCGCGTTACTAAAGAAGACATGATAATCGCGCTTTCCAATAGCGGAGAGACCGAAGAAATAGTGAAGCTTTTACCGATCATAAAAAAGATCGGCGCGAAGCTGATAGCGGTAACCGGCAATGTCCGCTCTACCCTCGGCAGGTTTGCCGACCACTCGATAGATGTTTCCGTGAAGAGAGAGGCGTGCTCTCTGGGTCTGGCGCCGACGACATCCACGACCGCGATGCTGGCGATGGGTGATGCCATAGCGGTAGCGCTTTTGGAGAAGAAGGGTTTTAAGGAAAAGGACTTCGCGCTATTCCATCCGGGCGGGATACTCGGTAAGCGGCTCATATTGACCGTGTCGGATATCATGAGAAAAGCCAACGCCAATCCTGTCGTCGGAGAAAATACGCCGGTCAAGCGGGTGCTCGTCGCAATAACAAATGCGCGCGCCGGGTCCGCAAGCGTAGTCGACGCTAAGGGCAAGCTTGTCGGGATATTCACGGACGGGGATTTGAGGCGGCATGTGGAGCGTGACGAACGGCTCATCGACAGAAAAGTTAAAGATGTGATGACGAAAAATCCCACAACCATAACCAAAGACAGGCTGGCCGCGGAAGCATTTGATATCTTGCGGTCGAAAAGGATAGATGAGCTTCCGGTCGTTGATGAGTTTAATCGGCCCATAGGCCTGCTCGACGTCCAGGATCTTTTAAAGGCCGGGCTCGTATGATACCAAACGATATTTTAAAAAAGGCCGCACGCGTTAAAGTTCTGGTAGTCGATATCGACGGTGTCATGACGGACGGCCGTATCGTGTACAGCGGTTACGGCGAGGAGCTTAAATTTTTTGACGTGCAGGACGGTTTTGGCATAACGCTTTTGCGCAGAGCGGGTATCGGGACGGTGATAATCACCGCGAAGAAGTCGAAGATCGTCAAGCACCGTGCGCGTGATCTTAAAGTCGCCAGGGCGTACCAGGGTTTTATCGATAAACTCATCCCGTTTAATCAGATGCTGAAACAGCTCGCGGTCTCTCCTGAGGAGGTATGTTTTATCGGTGACGACCTTATCGACATTCCTGTCTTGAAACGTGTCGGGTTTGCCGTCGCGGTTCCAAACGCGATGGAAGAAGTCAAAGTCGTCGCGCATCATGTTACCTCGAAGGTCGGCGGCCGCGGAGCAGTCCGCGAGATCTGCGATCTCATCCTCAAGTCCCAGGACAAGTGGGACCTTGCCACATCCAAATATTTTTTATGAAGTTTAAATTACGCAGATACTTTTTGTACTACATCGGCCGGGCGATCGCGTTTATTTTTACCGTCATCCCGCTTAAGGCCGGACTATCCATTGCGTCGGGGCTGGGCGCGTTCGCATTTTATATCCTCCCGCGATACAGGCGCCTGACGATAGATAACCTGAGATACGCGTTCGGCAGTGAAAAATCCGAAGCGGAGCTTGAGGCGATAGCCAGGCGCGTATTCCAGAACCTGGGCAAGAACTCCCTCGAGCTGGTAAACCTTCCGAAGTTTAACAAGAAGCGGATGGATAAGTTCGTCGGGTTCAGGAACCGCGAGCGGCTCGATAAGGCATACGAAAAAGGCAAAGGCGTAATAGTCCTGACGGCGCATTTCGGAAGCTGGGAGTTGATGGCCGCGGCGCTACGTGAAAATAATTATCCCGGCGTTACGATAGGCCGGCGGATATATTTCAAAAAATACGATGATTTTTTGAACCAACTGCGCCGTTCGCGCGACGTCGAGGTCATATATCGCGATGAATCGCCGCGCAAGATGCTCAAGACTTTAAAGAAGAACTGGATCGTGGGGATCGTCGCGGATCAGGACGTGGATTCCGTGGAAGGCGTTTTCGTCAACTTCTTCGGCCGTCCAGCATATACGCCCGCAGGCCCTGTCGCGCTGGCGAGAGCAAGCGGCGCCGTTTTATTGCCCGTATTCATAATCCGCGAAGGCAATGGCCATACAATAGCGATCGATGAACCGGTCGAATTACGCGATACGGGCGACAGGGAAGCGGACCTAATTTATAATACCCAGAAATGGTCCGATGTGGTAGAATCTTACATACGGAAATATCCTGACCAGTGGGTGTGGATGCATCGCAGATGGAAGACCAGGAAGGCATAAAGTTCATGAAGAAGATATTGGCGCTGATAGCTATAATAATGATGTGTGCCGTGTCGGCGTGCGCGCGTAAAGAGTCTCTCGCGCAGGCGGCGGAGACGTCGACGCCGGTGGTTTCCGGCACTAAAGAGACTGCCGCTCCTTCTCAGGAAGGCGACCAGATAAAGCACAAGGTAATGGCGTTCGATCTCGAAGGTTTAGGCGACGACGGTTCCAAGAAATGGGATGTTAAAGGCCAGTCCGCGGAAGCCGTCACCGAAAACCAGGTAAAACTCAATAATATAACCGCTTCGAGTTACGGTAAAGATGCCCAGGCGACCATAACCGCTGACACCGGGATGTATGACAAAGCGAAAAACAACGTCCGGCTTGAGCAGAATGTTAAGGCCGTAATCGAAAATAACGGTAACGGCGCGGAAAGCTTTATAGACTTACAGCCGCAAAACAAAACAAACTCGTCCTCGACGCCGCCTGCTCATGGATCCGATAAGCTAAAGAAAGCGAAGACGACGATCACATGTGACGCAGAGGTGGAGTTCAGTTACGAAAAAAATGAGGGATATTTTAATAAGAACGTCCATGTAGTGAATGACGATGGCACGATAGATGCGGACAGAATTACCATATACCTGGATCCTGCCACGAAGACGGTAAAGACCATAGTTGCCGAGGGAAATGTGAAGATCATGCGCGGTGAAAATATTACTTACAGTGACAGGGCGACATATATGGCTCTGGAGAAGAAGATAGTGCTCTCGGGCCAGCCCAAGCTTGTCATATATCAAGAAGGCGACGATCAGATGGACTTTCTCGGCGCGTCCAAAAAGTGAGGTAAATAAAAGTGCATCTTCTGGAAACGACAGGACTTGTAAAGAGCTACGGGGCCAGGCGCGTTGTTAATTCCGTGGATATAAACGTGAAGCGCGGTGAGATAGTCGGCCTGCTCGGACCTAACGGCGCCGGCAAGACTACCACGTTTTACATGATTACCGGTATAGTTAAGCCCGATACAGGCACGATAGTGTTCGATAAGCGCGACATCACCGATATGCCGCTTCATGCCAGGGCCCGTTGCGGCATAGGGTACCTTTCGCAGGAGCCATCCATATTTCGCAAACTCACCGTGGAGGAGAATATCATGGCGGTGCTTGAGACGCTGGGCTTCTGTCCGCGTGAACGTAAACGAAGATGCGACGAGCTTTTAAATGAGCTCAAGATAGCTCATCTAAGGCGTCACAAAGCGTACACCCTGTCGGGCGGCGAAAAAAGGCGCGTCGAGATAACGCGCGCGCTCGTTACGAATCCAATGTTCATTTTACTCGACGAACCTTTCAGCGGTATCGATCCGATAGCGGTTGCCGAATGCCAGGAGATAATAAAAGATTTACGAAATAAAGGTTTGGGCGTGCTCCTGACCGACCATAACGTTAGGGAGACTTTGACGATAACAGACCGATCGTACATTATGGCCGACGGCAAGATATTGATATCAGGGCCGAAGGAAGACCTTATATCCAGCCCCAAAGCGCGCGAGATATATCTGGGTGAAAAATTCACGATGTAATTTTTTTTGCATTTGTGATATAATCCCTCTTTTGAAACTTTAATTAAATCAATAAGGAGAAGAAGTGAAAGCAAAGATAAAGTCCATTGAAGAATGCGCGTCATTACTCGAAATAGATGTGTCTAAAGAAGATATCGCGAAGGCATTCGATGAGGTCTATGCCGAGATAACGAAGTATGCCGTCATCCCCGGATTCAGGGCAGGAAAGGCGCCGAAAGAGCTCGTCAAACAGCATTATGCCAAGAGCGCGCGCGAAGAGGTTTTAAAACACCTGATCCCGGATGCATACCGTGATGCCGTAATAGAACATAAGCTGTCTCCTATAGGCATGCCGGATATAAGCGACGTCAATTTCGAAGGCGAAACTTCGCTTTCGTTTAAAGCCCGCGTCGATACCAGGCCGAATTTTAAATTAAAAAATTATAAAGGCATAAAAGTCGATAAGAAAAAGGTGAGCGTATCCGACGAAGATATAGACAGGATGATCTCCAATTTAAGAGATGTCAACGCAACGTATGTTAATGTCGAAGACAGGCCCTCCGCCATGGGTGATTATATAGTGAGCGATCTCGATTGCTCCGTGGACGGGAAGAGCGTTCACAAGACCAGGGAGAACCTGTGGTTATTCCTCGACAAGGACGCGCTGGTTCCCGGCCTTACCGAGAAGATGACTGGGATGAAAAAAGGCGAGGAACGCGACATTGAGGCGCCGTTCCCGGAGAAGTATCCGGATAAGAATGTTGCGGGGAAGATGGCGAAGTATCATGTAAAAGCCAAAGAGATAAAGAAACGCCAACTGCCGGAATTGAACGACGAATTCGCGAAGATATTCGGCAAGGCGAATATGGCCGAGCTGAAAGCGGAGATATCGAAGGAGCTGGCCGCGCGCGCGGCGGCGGATGCCGAGATCGACGTCGAGAACCAGATGCTGAATAAGCTGATCGATGCCAACGCATTCGCGGTGCCATCGAGTTTTGCCGCCCGTCAGCTCGACTTCATGGTCGAGGACGCGAAACATCATCTTATGTCCAAGGGTTTTAAGAAAGAGGATCTCGATAAAAAGAACGATGAACTTAAGGGCAAGTTCAAGGACGAGTCGGTACGGAAAGTACGGCTTCTGTTCATTCTCGACGACATAGCGAATCAGGAGAAGATCGCGGTTTCCGACGAAGATCTCAATGACGCGTATAAGGCTATATCCGCGCAATCCGGCAAGAGTGAAAACGAGATCCGCGCGCATTATGAAAAAGAGGATATCGTTGACAATTTGAAAGATAAGATACGAGAAGGGAAAGTCGTTCAGTTCTTGATCAAGAACGCCGAGATAGCGGAAAAGTAAAAAGCCACAAGGAGGGCGTGATGAGCGTATTGGTTCCCATGGTAATAGAAACGAGCGGAAGGTCCGAGAGGGCATATGATATATATTCGCGTCTTTTGAAGGACAGGATCATATTCATTGGAACGCCGATCGACGACGTTGTCTCTAATCTCATTATAGCTCAGCTTTTATTTCTTCAGATGGAAGACCCGGGCAAAGATATTGAGGTATATATCAATACGCCCGGAGGATCGGTCACGAGCGGGCTGGCGATATACGACACGATGCAGTTCGTTAAGCCGGACGTCAATACCTACTGCGTCGGGCAGGCGAGCAGTATGGGCGCTGTGCTTCTGGCCGCAGGCAGGCCGGGTAAGCGTTACGCGCTTCCGCACGCGCGTATAATGATCCACCAACCGTGGGGCGGTTTTCAAGGGCAGGCCACTGATATAAGCATACAGGCGCAGGAGATACTGCGGTTGCGTTCCAAGATCGAGGAGATCCTCGCAAAGCATACGAAACAACCGCTTGAGAAGATAAAGAAGGATACAGAAAGGGACTATTTTATGTCGGCGGAGGAAGCCAAGACGTACGGGATAGTCGATGAGGTTATTGCGAACGTAACGCGGAAGAAATAAGATAGGAGATTAAAGTGAAGAAACATTATTTGATGACCCCGGGCCCGACCCCGGTGCCGCAGGAAATAAGAGATGAGATGGCCAGGCCGATGATACATCATCGTACGAAGGAGTACCAGGCCATATTTAAGGATGCTACCGAGGGCCTGAAGAAGATATTCAAAACTTCGGGAGACCTCTTTACTTTTACCTCGAGCGGTACCGGCGCCATGGAGGCGTCCATCGTCAATGTGATGTCGCCGGGCGATAAGATAATCGTAGTGCGCGGAGGCAAATTCGGCGAAAGATTTGCTGACATTGCGAAGGCGTATGGCGTGGAAGTCGTCATAATAGATGTCGAGTGGGGCGATGCGCCTAAGCCGGAAGTCATCAGGGAAGCTCTTAAGAGTAACCCGGAGGTAAAGGGCGTATATACGACTCTTTGTGAAACGTCCACTGCCACCGTCTATGACATAAAGGCGATAGGAGAGGTTGTACGAAAAACGAACGCGCTTTTCATCGTCGACTGTATAAGCGGACTTGGCGCGGACAGGTTCGAGAACGACGCGTGGGGAGTTGACATAGCCATCTGTGGTTCGCAGAAGGGGCTCATGATACCTCCGGGGCTCGCGTTCTGTTCTGTAAGCGAGAAGGCATGGAAGTCGGTCGAAGAATCGAAATTGCCGAAGTTTTATTTTAATTTTAAAAAATACAAGAAAGCATATCTCAACACGGATACGCCGTTTACCTCTGCCATAACGCTCGTCATAGGCCTCAAGAAGGCTGTCGAGACGATCAATAAAATAGGCGTGGATAATGTGATAGCCGAACATGAGAACATGGCCAAGGCATTTCGCGAGGCATGTAAGGCTATGGGACTGACGATATTCTCCAGGCATCCCTCGTCGGCAGTTACGGGTGTGAATGCGCCCGCGGGCATAAATGCCGATGATATAATCAAATTACTTAAGACGGAATATGGCGTTACATTTGCCGGAGGCCAGGACGCTCTCAAGGGTAAGATCTTCAGGGGCGCTCACATGGGCGGTATAGATAAGGAACATACCGTAGAATCGATAAAGGCGCTGGAGTCTGCGCTTACAAAGCTGGGATATAAATTCAAAGCTGGTAGCGGGATAGACGCCGCGGCCGGGATATTAGGAAGGTAGGTCAAAGATGTCATTTAGAGTTCTGATAAGCGACTCTCTTTCGAAAGAGGCGGTCGAGATACTTCAAAAAGAAAAAGAGTTCAAGGTCGATGTCAATACGAAGATGACGCCGGAGGAGCTTAAAGCGGCGATAAAGGATTACGACGCTCTTCTTGTGCGTAGCGCGACGAAAGTAACCAAGGATGTGATCGAGGCCGCTTCAAAACTCAAGATAATCGGCAGGGCCGGAGTTGGATTGGATAACGTTGATGTAGAGGCCGCTTCGAAAAAAGGCATTATAGTCGTAAATACGCCCGCCGGTAACACTATATCGACCGCCGAGCACGCATTCTCCATGATGATGGCGTTGTCGCGGAATATCCCGCAGGCGGATATGTCGGTGAAGAAGGGTGAGTGGGAGAGAAAGAAATTTATGGGCGTGGAGCTTTACGGCAAAACGCTCGGTATAGTGGGTTTAGGCAGGATAGGCACCGAGGTAGCCAGGCGCGCTCTTGTTTTTGGGATGAAGGTCATGGCGTACGACCCGTTCCTGTCCGTGGAAAAGGCCAAAGAACTCGGCATAGAACTTGTCGATATCATGACGATATACAAGAATGCCGATTACATAACGGTGCATACTCCTCTTACGGATGAGACGCGGCATATGATCTCGGATAAAGAATTTGCGGTGATGAAGAAGAGCATTCGTCTTATCAATTGCGCCAGGGGCGGAATAATTGACGAAGAGGCGCTCGTGAGAGCCATCGAGGCCGGTAAAGTGGCGGGTGCCGCGTTCGACGTGTTCGAGGAAGAGCCGCCGAAGAACTCGAAGCTCGCGAAGCTCGACAAGGTAGTGCTGACGCCGCATCTGGGCGCATCTACAGAAGAGGCGCAGATGAATGTCGCCATCGATGTTGCCAACACTGTACGCGACGCGCTTTTAGGCCGCGGGGTGAAGAATGCGGTCAATGTTCCGTGCGTCGATCCCGAAGTTTATAAAGTCCTCGAGCCGTACCTGAAACTCGCCGAGAATATCGGCTGTATGCAGACACAGCTTGTCGACGGGCACATAAAGAAAGTAAAGATCAGGTATGTGGGCGATCTTCTGAAATATGATCTGACCCCGTTTACCGCGACCATTATGAAGGGCTTGCTAAAGCCCATAATGCAGGATACCGTCAATTTCGTCAATTCGCTCGTCATGGCCAAGGAGCGCGGGATAACCATCGTTGAGTCGAAGACCGACCGGATACAGGATTTCGCCAGCTTGATATGGGTGGAGGTCGAGACGGACAGGATGACGAGCTCCATATGCGGCACGCTTTTTACTAAGGTTGATCCGAGGATAGTGAAGGTAAATGATTTTTACGTCGATTTCGTACCCGAGGGAACTCTCCTGATGGTATTTAATAAGGACGTGCCCGGGATAATAGGCCACATAGGCACTATATTCGGGAAGAATAAGATAAACGTCGCGAGCGTGTCGTTCGGCAGGGAAGCGAAAGGCGGCCGCGCGGTAAGCGTGTGGAATGTCGATAGTGAAGTGTCGAAGAAGGTGCTCGACGAGATAAAGAGTTCAGGGGATGTTTACGAGCTGAAACTTGTTAAATTGTAGGTAAATAAAAGGCGAGGTCTACAACATGGCGAAGCAGAATAAGATATACATAGTTGATGTTACTAATAGGGATGGCGTTCAGACCTCTCGGCTGGGTCTTGCCAAACTCCAGAAGACGATGATCAACCTTTACCTTAATGATATGGGTGTGACGCAGTCGGAGTTCGGTTTTCCTGTTACGCGCCATGAGACGAATTATTTAAACGCCAATCTTGAGCTCGCTAAATTAGGGGTGCTCAAGCCTATCGTGCTGAGCGGTTGGATCAGGGCCATAAAAAGCGATGTCGAGAAGGCGTGCAAAATGACGAAAGTGGAAAACTTAAATCTTTCGATATCGACGTCCGAGCAGATGATAAACGGCAAATTTCAGGGCAAGTTTACAAAGGAAGATGTTATAAAAGAGATGGTCGAAGCGGTGCGTACAGCGAAAAAATTTGGCATAAAATACGTAGGCGTGAACGCGGAAGACGCGTCAAGAACTCATATCGATTATCTCATAAAATTCTCGCGAGCCGCCAAGAAGGCAGGCGCCGAAAGGATAAGATATTGTGACACGCTCGGTTACGACGATCCTTTTACGATATATGAGAGAGTTAAAGTATTAGCGTCCGAAATAAAATTACCCATAGAACTTCATTGCCACAACGATCTCGGCATGGTTGTGGCGTGCTCGGTCGCGGGCGCAAAGGCGGCGATAGACGCAGGCGTAGATGCCTATATCAATACCACTGTTAATGGCATGGGTGAGCGCGCCGGTAACGCGGATCTTGTCAGCGTTATTCTGGCGGTAAAATATTCGAGCGGTTTTCAGGGTAAGAAATATATTCTTGATGAGAGGGTTAAGCTATCTTCCGCCTGGAAGCTGGCCAAATACGCCTCGTACGCGTTCGATGTGCCGATACCTATAAATCAACCGGGCGTGGGCGCCAATGCGTTCGCGCATGAGTCCGGCATACATGCCGACGGCGCGCTTAAAGACAGGCGTAACTACGAACTCTACGACTTTGAAGAGCTCGGCCGCGGCGAGCCCGAAATAATAGATACCGGCAGACAGATAACTGCGGGAGAATACAGTGGTATTAAAGGTTTTAGGAATGTTTACGACAAGCTAGAAGTGAAGTTCAAGGACGAGAAAGAAGCGACGAAGATATTGGAGCTTGTAAGGTATGCCAATGTCCATACTCAACAGCCGCTTACCGAAGACGAGCTTTTATTTATCGCGCGGCATCCGGAAATAGCGCGTAAAATATTTACAATGACGCCGTAATATATGGGGTGGGGCATGAAGGATCTTAAGGTGCTGGCGCTTGGTTTTGTTGTGAGTTGCTTTATGAGCGCTCCAATAAGCGCGTTCGGTGCAGACACCGCGAAGCAAGAAACAGCAACTGCGTCCGTTACCGCTGAGCCGGTTACCGGGAAGATCGTTGCCGCCGGTGTTGCCTCCGGCTCCGGGAAGACCGCCGCTGGGGCCACTACCGGTATCGCGGCTACTTCCGACGCTACCGCCCCCGTGACGGCCGAAGCGCCGCAGAAAGAGCTGACGAAAGCGGAGAAACTCGATCGGGTCAATGAGAGCTTGAATAATTTTGCGGAGATAATGAATTTTATTCCAGACTTGAAAAAGGAAGTGGATTCTAACGGTAAGGCATCTTATACATTTCAGGGCAAGAAGCTGGAGAATCTCGACGATGAGACGCTGGGGAAATTGTTCGGCAGGGTAAGGAACGAGGCCTCGCGCATAAGGACGGAGAGAGTTAATAAGCAGTTGAATTTTATACGCAAAATGGAACAATTTAACAGGCAGAGAAGGGCGATCGCTACGACGTCGGCCAAAACCAACTACAATATTCCAAAGGCTACCGCCACAATATCGACTCCAAAAATACCAAAGATACCGAAGATCCCAAAGACTACGTCTTATAAATAATAAGGAAAAACTATGGCGAATATGGTTATACTGGGAGCCCAATGGGGCGATGAGGGTAAGGGGAAAGTCATCGATATCTTTACGCGCAAAGTAGATTATGTCGTCCGGTATCAGGGCGGGAATAACGCGGGCCATACCGTAGTTATCGGTGATGAGGAGTTCATACTGCATCTTATCCCTTCCGGTATACTTCATAAGCGAAAGATGTGCGTCATAGGCAATGGCGTAGTTATCGACCCAAAAGCGCTTTTAGACGAGATAAATATGCTGAAAAACCGCGGCATCGACGTAGATGGCCGTCTCTTTATAAGCGATAACGCCCATGTTATATTTCCATATCATAGATTGCTCGATGAACTCAAAGAAGGGAAACGCAAAAAAATAGGCACCACCAAGAGAGGGATAGGGCCCTGCTATTCGGACAAAGTGGCGCGCTCCGGTATACGCGTCGCGGACTTGATAGACGATGCCGTGCTGAGAGAAAAACTGCAGAGCAATCTCGACGAGAAGAACGATATTTTAGGCAAGATATACGGCGCGAAGGGGTTTTCGTTCGATGAATTGTATGAAGAATATTCCGGCTACGCGAAAGAAATAAAGAAATACGTTGTTGATACGGCAGTGGCTTTGAACGACGCTATAAAGAAAAAGAAACGTATACTATTTGAAGGCGCGCAGGGTACGCTCCTCGATGTGGATCACGGGACGTATCCGTTCGTTACTTCTTCCAATTCCACCGCGGGCGGAGCTTCAACCGGCACAGGCGTAGGCCCCACGAAGATCGGCAAGGTTATAGGTGTTGTGAAGGCTTATACGACGAGGGTCGGCGAAGGGCCTTTTCCCACAGAGTTTACAAAAGATCTCATGGAACAGATACGGAAGAAGGGCAAGGAGTTTGGCGCAACGACCGGCCGGCCCAGGCGCTGTGGATGGTTCGACAACGTTATCGTGAAACATTCAGTTATGGTTAACGGAATAGATGAGATAGTGGTTACAAAACTCGACGTTCTCGACGACCTCGACTCCATAAAAATATGTACGGCGTACAAATTTGGCGGCAAGATATATAATCATTTTCCTTCAAACCCGAGGGTTCTGGCCGCCTGCGAGCCTATTTATGAAGAGCTTCCGGGTTGGCGGAGCGATACTACCAGGGTGACGTCTTACGCGAAACTTCCAGTCAACGCGCGCAATTACCTTAAGAGGATACAGCATATCCTTAATACGAAAATTGTGCTCATATCCGTAGGGTGCGACAGGAAACAGACGTTTTCCAAGGGCGCGTAACGGTTTTGCCTTGACTTTAAAAGTGTGCGGTGCTAACATTTTAAACATTAGTGGTTTCGAACATTAAACAGGAGGAGCAAGATGAGGAAGGTCGCTGTACTGGCTTTAGCGTTAATTTTCACAGTTTCATTGACGGGTTGCGCGCTCAATTTCTACAAAGGTAAACCGGAGCAGGAACGCAAGATAAAACAGTTGACCAGTCAGCTTGAGGATCTTGAGCAGGCTAAGCGTACCCTCGAGGAGCGGCTCGCCAAAGAGATAGCGGACAATCAGATACTTTTAGAGCAGACTCAGAGGGGCCTTATCATAACCATGGCGAACGACATCCTCTTCGATTCCGGCAAGGCGAAGCTGAAGAAGAATGCTTATCCCGCCCTCGATAAGGTCGCGGTAGTTTTGAACGAAACGGTCCCGGATAGAGATATAGGCGTGGAAGGTCATACCGATTCCGCTCCGATAAAGCGTTCCGGATGGAAATCAAACTGGGAGTTGTCCTCGGCGCGCGCTACCAACGTGCTCCATTATCTTATAGGCAAAGATGTCAGTCCCCGCCGTCTCTCGGCGATAGGATACGGTGAATTCAGGCCGGTTGACGCGAATGATACTAAAGAAGGCCGATCGAGGAACCGCCGCGTCGAGATAATTATCCTTCCCAAAGAGATGAGCAAGAAGTCATACGAAGAGATACAGGGCAAGATATCGGAAGAAGCTAAGGCGGCTGAAGAGTCAAAGGCCCCCGAAGCGCAGGAGTCGGTAAAATAGGACAGGTAAGCGGTTGTCATTAAATATGGATCATAAACCAGCAATGGGGGATTTTTACATCCCCCATTGCTGTTACTGAGCAATATACGTAAAATATATGAGCCCCGAAAAGATACCTCAGCACGTTGCGATCATAATGGACGGTAACGGCAGATGGGCAAGAGCGCATCATCTACCGAGGATAGCCGGCCATCGCGCCGGCGCGTCAAGCGTCCGTCAGGTGATAGAGGCCGCCAGGGAATGCGGAGTAAAGGTGCTGACGCTGTATACTTTTTCGACGGAGAACTGGAAGAGGCCGAAGGACGAGGTCGATAAGCTTTTCGGGCTTCTCGAAGAATATCTCGACAAGGAAGAAAAATCTTTAAATAAAAATAACATACGATTTTCGACCATAGGTGATATCGACGCTATGCCGGAATCCGTCCGCGCAAAGATCCGGAAAGTGACGGCATCCACCGCCGGGAATACGGGCCTTGTGCTGAACCTGGCTTTGAATTACGGCGCCCGGCACGAGATATTGAACGCCTGCCGCGGTATTGCCAAAGCGGCAGTGGCCGGGAGGCTCGATCCGGAAGCGATAGACGAGGCCGGTTTCGCCGATTATTTATATACCAAAGATCTGCCGGACCCGGATCTTATGATACGTACTTCGGGCGAATGCCGCCTATCCAATTTTCTGCTTTGGCAGATCGCCTATTCAGAGCTTTACATAACTAAAAAGTTCTGGCCTGATTTCAAAAAGCCGGATTTTAAA
Source organism: Candidatus Omnitrophota bacterium (assembly GCA_028699255.1). Taxonomy (NCBI): domain Bacteria; kingdom Pseudomonadati; phylum Candidatus Omnitrophota; species Candidatus Omnitrophota bacterium. The sequence goes on from JAQVUX010000002.1 coordinate 224,138, forward strand.
AAAGCATTAAAGGAATACGAAAGGAGGGAGAGGAGATTTGGCGGATAATTTAAGCGTTACAAAGAGGATGATTACGAGCATCATAATAGTGACGCTTGTAACTCTCGTCATATTCTTTTTCCCGAATTGGGTCTTCGCGCTTCTTGCTTCTGTAATGATAGGCCTGGCGCTTATCGAGTTCTTCGCTCTCGTCGAGCGTAAGAATATATTTGTGTATAAATATCTCGGCGTGATAATAGGTATGTGCGTGCCTATCATGCTCTATTTTCAGATGGGGGGAGAAGGGTATTTTACACTCGAACCGTTCTTCATAGTCATAGCGTGCCTGTTTATATTCGTACTGCAGTTTACAAGGCGGGACAGCTCTCAGGCGCTTGTGAGTATTGCCGTAACGCTCTTCGGGCTTCTTTACATCGCATGGTTCTTCTCTTATTTTCTTAAGCTGAAATTCCTGCATAACGGCGCGTATCTGGTGGCATTCTTAGTCCTCGTAACGAAGATGGGCGACGTGGGGGCATATCTTGTCGGCAACGCGGCCGGCAAGCACGCGCTTATCCCGCGGATAAGCCCGCACAAGACGATCGAGGGGACGATAGGCGGGCTTTTATTCAGCGTCATGAGCGCTGTGGCAAGCAGGAGCTATCTTCCCGATTTTTCCTACGCGCATCTTGTGGTGCTGGGTATTTTGCTCGGGATACTGGCTCAGGTAGGGGATCTGGCCGAGTCGCTTTTAAAGAGAGATTCGGGTGTTAAGGATTCCGGCGCGGTCTTTTCCGGATTCGGCGGGATGTTGGATCTCATAGATAGCCTATTATTCACAGCCCCCATATTTTATTTTTATGTCGCGGTATTAATGAAAAAATGAGAAAAAAAATCGCAATCCTCGGGTCGACCGGATCGATAGGAACGAGCGCGCTCGATGTCGTAGCGCGCTCCGGCGGAGCGTTTGAGGTTGTCGCGCTATCCGCAGGTTCCAATGTAAAGCTTCTCGCGGCCCAGGCGCGCGCCTTCAGGCCACGGGTCGTTTCGATAGCCGATGAGCGTCTCGCGCGGCAGTTAAAAGCGCTCCTGCCGGGCGCGACTAAGATATTATGCGGCGCCGATGCCCCGAGCGAAATATTGTCGCGAGGCGGGATCGATATTGTGCTTATGGCGATCTCCGGCACCGAATGCATCATGCCGCTCGTCGAGAGCGTAAAGAAGAAGCGCCGCGTAGCTCTCGCGAACAAAGAGGCTCTTATAAGCGCGGGTCAGATCGTGATGGAGCTTGCCGCGAAGTCCGGCGCCGAGATCATACCGGTTGATAGCGAGCATAGCGCGATATTCCAGTGCGTTGACGGCAGGCGCGAATACCTTTCTAAGATATACCTTACAGGTAGCGGCGGGCCGCTTTTAAACGTCCCGGCCCGAAGGTTCGATTCTCTCCGACGAGGAGATGTCCTGAACCATCCCAGGTGGAAGATGGGCAGAAAAATAACCGTTGATTCCGCTACCATGATGAATAAGGGGCTCGAGGTTATCGAGGCCCAGTATCTTTTCGGCGTCGATGCCGCCCGGATAGAGGTACTCATCCACCCCGAAGCGGTTATACACTCGATGGTGGAGTTCGCCGACGGCGCTATATTGGCGCAACTCGGTGCGCCGGACATGCGTCTGCCGATCCAATATGCGCTTACGTATCCGCGCCGCGCCGACGGCTTAGCCAAACACGTGGATTTTGCTAAAATAGGGCGTCTTACGTTCAAACAGCCGGATTACAAAAAGTTTCCATGTCTTGAACTCGCGGCCCGGGCGGCTGCGTTCGGCGGAACCGCTCCGGCGGCCCTGTGCGCGGCAGACGAAGAAACTGTCGCCTCCTATCTCGACGGCCGGATAAAGTTTTCGGATATACCAAAAGTGATATCGCGGGTCCTTTCCGCGCATAAAAATATAAACGATACAAAGCCGTCTCTTGGCGACATATTAGAAGCCGTGGGGCGTTCAAAAGAGGAAGCGAGGGTAATCTGTTGTCAGTAATAATTTTTTTAGTGGTTCTTGGGATCCTTGTTATAGTTCATGAGTTCGGCCATTTTTTCGCGGCGAAATCGCTCGGCGTGCGTGTCGAGAAATTCTCGATAGGTTTCGGCCCGAAGGTGGCGTCTATAAAAAGAGACGATACCGAATATCTCATTTCAGCGATTCCTCTCGGCGGATATGTCAAGATGGGCGGCGACGAGCCGGGGGAGAAGATAACAGGCCAAAAGTGGGAATTTCTTTCGAGGCCCATATTCGACAGGTTTCGGATAATACTTGCGGGTCCGCTATTGAATTATGTATTCGCTTTTATACTGCTATCCGTCGTATTTATGGTCGGCACGCCCGTAACGACTACCGAAGTGGGTATAGTTATGGACGGGTATCCGGCTAAAAGCGCAGGCCTTCTCTCGGGCGATAAGATAGTGGCCGTAGACGGCAAAGCCATAAGTTACGGGGATGCGCTTGTCGCGGTTATCAATAAGCACACCAAAGGCCCGATCTCGTTGACCGTAGAGCGACGGGGTAAGGTATTTGTTCAGGAAATTACGCCCGTCGTGGAAAAGCATAGAGTCGGTTTAGGCGGCAAAGAGGTGGAGATCGCGCGCATCGGGATACAGCCGGCCCAGAAGATAGTTAAGGGCGGGTATGGATTTTTCGGTTCCATGTATATGGGCGCGCAGTCGCTCTGGCAGATAACGGCGCTGACGTACAAGGCGCTATGGGGTATGTTGATAGGAAAGCTGTCCGTTAAGGAGATGAGCGGGCCCGTCGGTATATTTGTTATTACCGCCCAGGCCGCGAAGATGGGCGGTATATATCTTCTAAATCTCATGGCTATATTAAGCGCGTCATTGGCTATATTCAATCTTCTACCGCTCCCGATCTTAGACGGCGGGCATTTGCTGTTCCTGGCGATCGAAAAGGCGCGCGGGAAGCCGTTATCGATGAAGGCGCAGGAGATGATCGCGAATGTCGGGGTGGCGCTACTGATACTCTTCACCATATTTGTTTTTTACAACGACATTATTAAATTTGGGATCGCGGATAAGATAGCGAAACTATTCGGAAAATGATAAAGCGTAAGAAGACCAGGCAGGTTATTGTCGGAGGCGTTAAGATAGGCGGCGGCGCGCCGGTGTCGATACAATCGATGGCCAAGGTCGCCACTTCCGACGTGCGTCGCGTGGTATCTCAGATAAAAGAGCTCGAGCGCGCCGGCTGTGAGATCATAAGGATTGCCGTAAAGGATATGGACGACGCCCGCGCGGTAAGAAAGATAAAAGAGAAGATACATATACCGCTCGTCTGCGACATCCATTTCAACTACCGCCTGGCGCTCGAGGCGATAAAAAACGGTGCGGATAAAATACGTTTGAATCCCGGGAATATAAGAAAGCGCGGTGAGATAGCTCAGGTCGTAATGGCCGCGAAGGGGGCGGGGATACCGATCAGGATAGGGGTAAACTCCGGTTCGGTGGTTAAAGGGCGCGGGACAGTGACGAGTTCCCTCGTAAAATCCGCGCTCGACTACGTGAAATTATTTGAGCAAATGGACTTTCGTGATATAATCATATCACTGAAGGCCTCGGATGTGGCCACGACCGTAGCCGCTTACAGGGAAATATCGCAGAGATGCGATTACCCTCTGCATTTGGGGGTTACCGCTTCCGGTTCGCATGATCAGGGTATCGTAAAGTCTGCGATAGGCATAGGCGCGCTTCTTCTCGACGGCATAGGCGATACAATACGGGTTTCATTGACGGCCGATCCGGTCGAAGAAGTTTTAGCCGCCAAACGCATATTAAGTTCCGTAGGTATGCGGCGCGACGGCGCGGAAGTTATAGCGTGCCCGACGTGCGGACGGTGCCAGGTGGACTTAGGCGCGATAGTCGGACAACTTGAGAAGAAGGTTCTGGAGCAAGCCGCAGGATACGGAAATATCAGGATAGCCGTGATGGGCTGTGAAGTGAATGGGCCCGGCGAGGCACGCGAGGCGGATATAGGCATCGCGTTCGGCAAAGACTCGGGAATGTTATTTAAAAAAGGTAAGATGATTAAAAAAGTAAAAGCAAAAGACGCGATTAAAGAATTATTGAGACAAATATGAAATGGACCGAAGCGTTAATCCCGACACTTAAAGAAGATCCGCAGGACGCGGAAGTTATAAGCCATAAGCTTATGATACGCGGAGGGTTTATCCGCAAACTCAGCGCCGGCGCGTATTCGTATCTTCCGCTTGGCGTGAAGACTCTCCATAAGATCGAGGCGATAATAAGAGAAGAGCTGGATAGTGTTGGTTGTCAGGAGGTGCTCCTGCCGGCCATCCATCCGCCTGAAATATGGAAGAAGACCGGCCGTTACGATGTGCTGGGGCCGGTGCTTATAAAATTCAAAGACCGCCACGGCAAGGAGTGCGTTCTCGGGCCGACCCACGAGGAGATAATAACAGACCTTGTAGCCAATAATCTCAAATCATATAAAGAACTTCCGTTCACACTCTATCAGATACAGACGAAGTTTCGCGATGAGCCCAGGCCGCGCTTCGGCATTATGCGCACCTCCGAGTTTATAATGAAGGACGCCTATAGCTTTGATTGCGATAGCGATGGGCTCGAGAAGAGTTACAGGAAGATGTACGATGCCTACTGCCGGATATTCGAGCGTTGCGGATTGCCGTATGTGGCGGTAGAGGCCGACCCCGGCATAATGGGCGGCAACGATTCGAATGAATTCATGGTGCCGACCCCGGCGGGTGAGGACAGGATCGTCGTTTGCACTAAATGCAAATACTCCGCGAGCACAGAAGTTGCCAAGTGCGAAGGGGGTCCGGCGTTCGGTAAGGCCCAGGCGGCTAAAGAGAAGAAACTGCCGATAGCCGAAGTGGAGACGCCGGGGATAACGACGATCGAGGGGGTTTCCGAACTTTTAAAGACAGAGCCGACGCGGTTGGTCAAGACGCTGATATATAAATGCGACGACAAAATAGTTGCGGTTCTTTTGCGCGGTGATTTCGAGGCCAACGAAGCGAAGATAAAAAATTACCTGAAATGCGTCTCGCTTGAACTCGCCGATGCCAAAACGATAGAAGATGTAACGCTCGCGCCCGTCGGGTTTTCCGGCCCGGTGAAATTGCGCCTCGCGCGCATAATTGCCGATAACAGCGTCAAGGGCATGGTTAATTCTATTACCGGCGCCAATAAGAAGGACGCGCATCTTATAAACGTAAACATAGACCGTGATTTTGAGACGAAAGAGTTTGCAGATTTACGGATGATAACGGCTGTAGACGGATGTCCGGCGTGCGGCAAGCCGATAGAGATAAAGCAGGCTATAGAGATAGGCCACACGTTCAAGCTCGGCACTAAATATTCGGAAGCGCTCCAGGCGAAGTTCCTCGATAAGGACGGTAAAGAGAATATCGCCATAATGGGCTGTTACGGCATAGGTGTGAACAGGATAATGGCCAGTCTTATTGAAACCTCGAACGATAAGGACGGGATAATATGGCCGGAGTCCATCGCTCCGTACAAAATTATAATTCTCGCGCTGAATATGGAAGATAAAAAGGTGAAAGAGCTGGCGGATGAATCCTATAAGGCGCTTATAAAATCAGGATTTGATGTTTTATACGATGATAGGAATGAATCCGCTGGAGTAAAATTCAAAGACGCTGATCTCATAGGCATACCGATAAAGGTAATAATCGGATCGAAAAACGCCAAAAATAATATAGTTGAAGTCAAATCCCGCAAGACTGGCAAGATAGATCAGATCCCGCAGAAGGATCTCGTAGCTTTCCTCAAAACCTCTGAATCAACCGCGTAGGTAACCTACGCGGTTGATTGCGCGGTCGAACCTCCGGGTTAAATTAAGGTATAAAAAAGTTATATTTTCCGCTTTGATTTCTTTGGAATATATGTTATCGTTTTAACAATATTAAGCGATAAAAAATCCGGAGAATTAATGCATAATATTGGTATTAAGATTATATCGGCAGTTCTTGCCATAGCCTGCCTTCTGACGTTTTCCGATGTAGCGCTGTGCTATGATTTTATTCCGGTTAAGGCGCATGATACGTTGGCGCTTGACTCGCAAATTCGCACCGCTGAGTTTTCAGCAATATTCAGTGAATTATACATAGGCCATGCCATTGCCGATGCCTGTAGATTGAACATAACAAGCGAAAACGGCGTAAAAGATCTTATAACTGCTCACCGCTCCCGCCTTGTCGGCCCAGCCGTTTCTAACCGTATCGGCTCCTTCGACCTTAAAAATCTCCAGGTTCGCCGTGAAGGCGATTCGTACTATTTGACCTACACAAACGCATTAGACGGAAATAGAATATCCTGCCGTTATTTCGTACTACCTTCCAACGATTCCGCTTCTAACGCTATCCGCATATGCGACTTCGAATCCTCCTGCGTGAAGCGGACGGTGTGGATGGAGGTCGCTGGCGCTACTTCGGTCCCGGTAAAAGCAGGGCCTCTCGCCGCGGCTGAGTCGTCCGTTATGGACGCGAAGACGCTTAAAGGCGCCGGAGTGATGTTAAAAGATGAAGCGCCGAAACCTAAACCCGCAGGTGCTCGATTGCTGGAATTTGCGAAAAAGCTTGAATCAATACATGCGGAAGTTAAAAAAAGAAGGCGTTTGCGCAAAGGTGAGCATTTCTGGTTAATTAGGGCGCCAAAAATATTGCGCCGGGCCAAACTTATACTTGATAAAGACGGCCCGGAAGAGGCGTTTGCGCAATTAGTGTATATGTGGAAAGGTTTGAACTCCTTCGCTGAAAAATATAAGGAATATGGACGGTTAACCGGTATCGAGTTTAATCCGAATGAATATGAAGAGTTTCTTGTGTGGTGGGCAAAAGAGATATACCCGACGAAGCCGGGACTTGCGCTTGCCGTGCATCTACAGCTTGCAAAATTTTCGCTCGATGCTATACCGCTTGTTCTTTCAATATCAGGTCGGGATAGTGAAATGGATATCGGGATGTGCGCTCTTATAGATAAATATAAAGTATTGCTGGAAGAATTTTACGAAGATTCCCTCAGCTTGTCGGAAAGCATAAATGATTCTACCGGTGCGCCGAACCGAATAGCGGATTGGCGCCTTTATCTTTTAGCAATTCACAAGATCGATAAGATCATTTATAACCTGGGTGAGGTACGGCAAAATATTTTAGATACACCGGAAATACCCAAAAAAGTATCGCAATATTTTTTGAATGATGACAGCCCTCTATACCGGGCGCAACAACACCTGGTTCATGTTCAACACTATGCCAAAATGCTACAAGCGTCTTCCGGAGAAAATGGCCCACAGCCCGACCAGACACGAACGCAGGAGGGTGAGCCGCCGCTACTCGGAGGCGGAACAGGGATTTATGTTATCGAACAGTCGATAGTAAAGGATGCACCTGAGGTTACGGCAACATTAATACGCGGGAATATCGTGGGCGGGACGATGACGAAGGATGAGGCGGTGCGCCTGCTCGTGAAGATGGCTATTACGGGAAACAAAGACAAGTGCGCCCGGATAGTTGCAGGTCTTAGTGAATTGGGATACGATATTGTATTCGCATACGAGGAAGCACTTGAGATAGCCATATTATGGCTGGATTTTGGAACCGCGGTTGATAAGATGATAAGCTATCTTCGCTTTTACGTAAAAGAAGATGTCCATCCGGAACTTGATAAGCACCGAATGCAGTTGGCGGCGGGATTTTATGAAGTGCTTGACTTATTTGCCGGACAAAGCAAGGGTGGTATCGGGGAATTTGCGAATTTTTACAAAGTGGCTTCCCCGATACGGGATAGATGGATGGCCTATCATAAAACGATCGTTGATTTAGCAGGCTTGCAACTAAGATCTGAAGAAAATGCGAGTCGTTTCCACGACCACTGTTATGAGATCGCCGGCGCTATATTATCGCCGGATGAAGTGCGTGGAACGTTGGATAGTGTTTTGCAAGACGCCGAATCCCTGATGTCGGTGTATGCCCCGATAATTAGCAACGCAATATTAAACGATCATGTTATTCCAGAGGACGGGATAGGAGAAATAAGCGCTTTTATCTGTGATGCGCAAGATTTGATTTACACGACGCGGCAGAGGATCTCGGTAAGTCTGGCAGGATGCGGCGATTTGGTTATGGATATCGCTGACATGATCTCCGGGTTAAACAATATATATGCGGACAGCATGAATTATTATTTAAAAAAAATGGGAACGGAGTATCTGGCTTCCCTTGAGGCGGTCCAAAGAAGCGTGATTAAAGAAAAGCTCGTGCGTCTGGGTATTGCCGATATTCCTGGAGAGCAAGATAATCGCGCCCCCGGTAACGGGCAAACGCCTATCCACCCGCAGACGAAGCGTCCGCCATTCGGGCCGTATCATCATACGCCGGACCCGGGCGACGACGATCCTTCGGTCGAAAACCCGTTACCGATTCCGAAACCTGCCGCAAGCTATGCCGGAATAAATGAGGCGCGCGAGGCCACGGCGGCACGGAGATTTGCCGAAAGTTATCTTGATGGCAGGCAGGTGCCTGTAGATTTTCCGCTAACAGATGATATCGTATCGCCAGGCCTTGGTGAGAGAGTGAAAAAAATAAGAAAAGCGTTTGGCGTATCGAAAATAGATTTTGCAGTAATGTTTGGTGTAACGCAAGGAGCAATAGATAGATGGGGGAAAGGCGGTACGCTTCCCAAATCATATAATATGATAGCCGCCTTTGCTGAAAAATATGGGATACCGATGAAGTATCTTCTTAAAGGTGAGGGCGAAGAAGAGGCATTGGAGTCGGCTAATAAGCATAAAGAAGAGTTTCGCCGCGGGGTACTACCGCAAGCACCTGCAAAAAAGCTACCGCGGGTTGACATGGCAAAACAGGAAAAGGCGGCGCAACGCTTTGCGGCTATTAGAGCGAACGAAGCGGCAGTCTTCGCGATTTTGAGCGAGGTGCCGGTAGATGTTATGGAGTGGGCGTTACCGCGGGCTAATATAGTCTCGTGCGCGTTTGCCAGGCGGTATAAAGAAAATGATAGATTGGTATATTGGTCGTATGCAATAGAAGGTTTTGCGCGAGCGTATCGTGCTTATGTCCTTAAAGGATGCGATGGTGGGAAACTGGATCCCCGTAGCGCGCGTTTTAAGAAAATAGCCGATGCCGCGATGAGAAACGCTATTGCTGATTCTGCAAGATGTAAGACTGGTCGAGGCCGATTCTTGAAGAGCGGAGTCTTTCTGTTTTCAGAAGCGTTTACCGGCAAGGATGCTTATGATGATAAAAGTTTTCGATCGGAAAATATCCTGGGCAAATCGGAATTGCCCGCGGATAAGTTTGATGAATCCGGCGTGCCTGAAGAGATACTCAGCATGCTACGCCGGGATGGTTTACCGGCGCTTATCCAGTCCGTTGATACGCTTACGTCGGGTGAGAGATTTGTCCTGGCAAGATTTATTAAAAACGATGAAGCAACATTAGAAAAAATTGCGCGGGAGATGAAGTGTGGCAAATCGTCAGTATTCAGAATATATAAAAGCGCTATCAATAAAATACAGGATTATGTTATGAAGAAGAACGCGCAAGCGCACTCAAAGATTGCCGCGCAACGCAAGGCTGTGGCGGAAGGCGTGGGCAAAGGCGACGCCGCCCCTCGACAGGCTCGGGACGGCGTCCTGAGTACGACAAAGAACGCCGTGGCGGCAATCCCGCCAAGCGGAATCAGCGAAGCTGAGGGGAAGGATGAAAAAGGGGTAGGGGGGAGAGAAAAGGGGGCAACTGTGGAAATAAAAGAGCGGGTTCTTTCCGATGAGCGGAACGCAACGAATGACGAAAGACGAAAGACGAACGACGAAATCACGATCGCCGTAGCCGATCTAATCGATACCGTCAAGGTCAGCGCTTACGGTATGAAGATGGGGGGGAGGGTGCAGAATGAGTGCCAGAATATAATGATCGCGCTGGAAGTCCCGGATGACGCGAAAGAGAACCCGATGCTCTTCGGTTCAGCCTTGCGGCAGGTTACGGACCGGCTAGAGCGGCAAGGCATCTTAGGCAACGGCAAGACCGTCAAAGTTAAGGTTGTCTGGGCGAAGTCGAGCGAATTATGTTCTACCATTTTAAGTGAGAATTCCGATTTTGGCGCTCCGGTATCAAATATAGTCGTATTGGGCAAGGAAGCGACATTCAACGGAGAAGAGTTTGCGCCTCTTAAAGGCAAGGCATTCTTTGCCTGCATCGATTTCACGGGCCGGCCGGATTATGCCAGAATATTGACGCTTGCGATGAAGCTTGCCTTCAACCTCGATTCTACTGGTAATCCTATCGTAAACTATGGCGATATCGAGATCCTCTGGATAGCTGATAAGGTCGCGAGATTACTGCCGAAGTCAGGAGCGATAGAGACAGGCAAGAAGGACGATCGGTTTAGGTTAGAGGTGCGCGAGCTCAAGCGTCAGGCGTAATTCCACCCCCTGGGGTGAAAACAGTAGAAATTTATCATATATTTTACCTGCTGAGTGAGGAAGTTTTTCATTTTCCTCATGAGGAAGGCCCGCAGGGATTCGTGCCGAGCGGGGCGTAAAAGTTCGAGCAGATGCGAGAACTTTTCTCGCAGTGAAATTTTACATGGCTAAAATTTCGCGTCCCGTGAGGCACAATCCCGAAAGGGCCTTCCTCTCGGGCATGAAAAATTTCCGAACGAAAATTCCCTTGACATAGCGGCCTTAGTATAGTATAAATATTTATACTTTCTTTTAAGGAGGGAAAGTGGGTTTATTGAATTGAACCCGCTTTTTTTATTGTCTTTTTAAGCACACATACTATGGATATATATGGAAATAGTCGATCGCGTTAACTCATTGATTAAAGGTTATTTAGAAGAAAACGGCATCGAACTTGTCGAGACGACATATCGTCGCGAGCAAGGCGGGATGGTTTTACGCCTATTAGTCGATACGCCGGAGGGCATAACGATAGACGAATGCGAGCGGTTAAATAACTATTTAAGCGAACTTATTGATAAAGAAGGAGTAATCGACGAACATTTTCTCCTGGAGGTCGCTTCTCCCGGACTCGACAGGGCGCTCGTTACCGATAGGGATTTTGCGTGGGTTATGGGCAAGGCGCTTGAGGTAAGCATGTATGAACCGGTGGATGGCAAGAGGGAGCACGAGGGTAAGCTTATGGGCATGGACAAGGATAGTATTGTTGTAGAAAATGACGGAATTAGCGTAGTGATTCCGAGAGCTAAGATAGCTAAAGCGAAACTGAAGATAGATTTTTAGCACACAGGAAGGTGGATACGATGAACGAAGAACTACTGACGGTATTGGAGCACATAGAGCGCGAGAAGGGGATCGAGAAAGAGTTTCTCTTCAAGGCGATAGAGTCTGCCCTTACGAGCGCGGCAAGGAAGATAATCGGCAATAAAGAGGCGGAAGTTGTCGCGACGATCGACAGGGCGACCGGAGCGATAAAGATATTGAGCGAAGGTAAGGAGATAAACTCCGACGAATTCGGCCGTATCGCCGCCCAGACCGCGAAGCAGGTAATAATACAGAAGATACGCGAGGCGGAGCGCGACATAGTATTCGAAGATTACACCAAGAGGGTTGGCACCATCACGAGCGGATCTGTGCACAGGTTTGAAAAGGGCGATATTATTATCGATCTTGGCAAGACGGAAGGTATCCTGTCGAAGTCACAGCAATGCCCGAAAGATCGCTACAAACAGGGCGACAGGGTAAGGGTGCTCATCCAGGAGGTTACGAAGACTTCCCATGGTCCGCAGATCATCCTTTCCAGGGCGGATCCTATGTTTGTAAAGAAACTCTTTGAAATAGAAGTTCCGGAAATAACCGAAAGCATAGTAGAGGTCAAGGCTATATCCAGGGAGCCGGGCGAGAGGACCAAGATAGCCGTATGGTCGAAGGATGATAAAGTTGATGCCGTCGGCGCATGTGTCGGTATGAGGGGCTCGCGCGTTAAGGATATCGTCCGCGAACTGCAGGGCGAGCGTGTCGATATAGTCCGATGGAGCGATGACCTTAAAGAATATATAAAGGCGTCCATGAGCCCAACCGAGATATCGGAGATAAAGATAGACAAGACGACGAAGAAGATAGAGATAGTCGTACCCGACGATCAGCTCTCCATAGGTATCGGTAAGCACGGGCAGAATATACGGCTCGCGTCCCGTCTTGTGGGATGGGAGATGGATATAAGGGGCAAGGAAGAAAAGAAGAAAGAGGTTGAAGAAGTTAAGGCGAAAGTTCTCGCCGAAAAAGAAGCCGCCGGAGAAGCCGCGATGGAAGAAGTGATTACTGCGGAAGAAGCCGCGCCGGTATCGGCGGAGAGCGAAAAAAAGCTTACGGAACTGGAGGGCGTGGGCCCGAAAGTCGAGAAACTGTTAAGGGCCGCCGGTTATGATACGGTCGACAAAGTCAAAATGCTAACAGCTGAGGATTTAACGAAGCTGGAAGGCATAGGTCTTAAGACGGCGGAAAAAATACTGAGGTCCGCGAAAGAGAGATAGAGCCCAAGCTTATGATAAAAAAACCTAAGACGAAGAGCGTTAAACCGAAGAAGGATATCGCGAAGTCCGCAGTTTCCGAAAAAGCTAAGGCGAAGAAGCCGGCCGCGAAGACTGTTTCCTCAAAGAAGAAGCCGGTCGTTAAAAAGAGTGTTGTGCCTGTCGAAAAACCGATCGATCCGATCATTGTGAAGAAGGCCGAACCGGCGGCGGTGAAACCTGTTGTGACGGCGAAACCCGTTGCGGCGGCGAAGCCTATTCTGTCGCCAAAACCCGTTGTGCCTGTGAAGCCGGCGGCAGTAGTAAAGCCCGTCGAGACGGTGAAGCCGGCTGTGTCGGTAAAGCCGGCCGTTAAGATCGAGGAGAAAATTGCGCAACCAGTCGCTAAAGTTCCTGAGATCAAAAAACCGGATGAGAAAATAGAAGCCGTAATAGCGAAAACCGCAGAACCTGTAAAACTTCCCGAAGAACCCAAGAAGCGAATTTTAGAGATAGAGCCCCCGATATCATTAAAAGATCTTGCCGCGAAGATAGGCGTCAAGCCTAATGAATTGATCGTGAATCTCATGGCTAAAAATATATTCGCCACCATAAATCAATCCCTTGGCGAAGAGATGCTAAAGGATGTGTTGCGGGGATACGATATTGAATTAAAAAGGCCGGCGAAGTTAGAAGACCAGGTTGTAAAAGAGCACAGGGAGCTCGAGGAGAAACAGGATATCAAACATCTCGCGTTGCGCTCCCCGGTAGTTACTTTTATGGGGCATGTCGACCATGGAAAGACGTCGCTTCTCGATTTTATACGAAAAACGCATGTCGCCGATAAAGAAAAAGGCGGCATAACACAGCATATAGGCGCTTACGAAGTAAAGGTTAAAAATGGGTCGGTTACATTTCTGGATACGCCGGGTCACGAGGCTTTTACCGCGATGCGCGCCAGGGGCGCAAACGCGACCGATATAGTGGTGCTCGTAGTCGCAGCGGACGACGGTGTCATGCCCCAGACAAAGGAGGCTCTGGATCATGCCAGGGCCGCTGGCGTACAGATAGTCGTAGCCATTAATAAGTGCGATCTTCCCGGCGCTAATGTCGAAAAAATAAAAGGACAGCTCGCCCAACTCGGACTTACCCCTGAAGACTGGGGCGGCAAAACGATAACGATGCCGGTTTCGGCGAAAACGGGCGAGGGTGTCGAGACGCTATTGGAAATGCTTTTACTCGAAGCGGAACTTTTGGAGCTCAAAGCGAATCCGGGGCTCAGGGCGCGCGGTGTCGTAATAGAAGGAAAGCTTTCCAGCGGACAGGGGCCTGTCGCGACGGTTCTGGTTAAGAACGGTACTTTGAAGCTCGGCGACATGGTTTTGACGGGTATGCATTATGGCAGGATCAAGGCTATGATGGACCATACCGGTAGCCGTATAAACGAGGCGCCGCCGTCGAAGCCGGTAACGATATTGGGCTTATCCGGCGTGCCGATGGCCGGCGATGAATTCTTCGTTGTAAAAGACGAGAAGAAAGCGCGGGTGCTTTCGCTCTTGAAACAAGACGAAGCGCGTTCGAAGAAACTTAAGATGTCCCAGAGAGTTACACTGGAAGATTTCTATAAACAGATGAAAGAGGGCGTAGCGAAGGAGCTTGCCATAGTAATGAAAGGCGATGTCCAGGGCTCCATCGAGGCGTTAAAAAAGTCGCTTGTTGATCTCGGTACGAAGGACGTAAAGATAGACATAGTTCACGCTGACGTCGGAACGATAAATGAATCCGACATCATGCTTGCCGTCGTTTCGAATGCGGTAGTTCTCGGGTTTAATGTTAAGATCGATGAGGGCGCCCAGGAACTCGCGGCTAAAGAAGGCATTGAAATAAAACTTTACGGGATAATTTACGAAGCGATACAGGATGTTATAGCGGCTATGGAAGGATTGCTTGAGCCGGTCTTGAAGGAAATATTCGTAGCCCGCGCGCAGGTAAAACAGGTTTTTAAAGTTACAAAGGCCGGAACGATAGCCGGGTCGATAGTTGTAAAAGGGAAGATGGTTAGGACGGGAGTCGCGAAACTTATACGCGACAAAAAGGTCGTATATGAGGGTAAGATATCGTCGCTTAAAAGATTTAAGGACGATGTTCGCGATGTCAATGAAGGCGTCGAGTGCGGTATAGGCTTAGACCGCCATGACGATGTCAGGGCAGGAGACCTTATCGAGGTATATTCTATCGAAAAGGTCGCCAGAAGGCTGGATTCCAAAAAATGAGCAAGAAGCGTATTCTAAGCGGGATGCGTCCGACGGGTAAATTGCACTTAGGCCATCTGGTCGGCGCGCTTAATAACTGGGTAAAATTGCAGGACGAATACCAGTGTTTTTACATGATAGCCGACTGGCACGCGCTTATGAGCGAGTACGAGGATCCTCGAAACCTGAAAGAATCGTGTTACGAGATGGTCAGGGATTTTGTAGCCTCCGGGCTCGATCCCGAAAAATCCGTGATATTCATCCAGTCGCATGTACCCGAACATCTGGAGTTGGCGATGGTGTTCTCGGACATCACGCCGCTGGCGTGGGTCGAACGGGTTCCGACATACAAAGAACAGCTTCGCGAGGTTAAGGGGCGCGACCTGACGACGTACGGATTTTTGGGCTACCCTGTTTTACAGGCGGCGGATATCGCCGTCTATCGCGCTAACGCAGTCCCTGTGGGGGTCGACCAGATTCCGCACCTGGAACTTACGCGGGAGATTGTGCGCAGATTTAACGGTCTATACAAGGAAGCAATATTCCCGGAGCCGGAGGCGATCCTGACAAAAACTCCGAAACTGCTCGGTCTCGATAATAGAAAGATGTCGAAGAGTTACGCAAATTTCATCGCGCTCTCGGATACTCCGGAAGTTATCAGAAAAAAGGTGAACGTTATGATAACCGATGCCGAGAGAGTGAAGCTACAGGACAAAGGGCATCCGGCAATCTGTAACGTATTCAGTTATTATGCTACATTTACGAAGCCGGAGAATCTTGCGAAGGTGAAGGACTGGTGTGAGGGCGCGCTCAAAGGCTGTACCGAATGCAAACGGGGCTTGGCGGACATTTTAATAGAAACGCTTGAGCCGATAAGGCAGAGGCGGGAAAAACTGTCCGATTCCCAGGTCGCGGACATAATCGCGGATGGCGATAAAAGAGCGCGAAAGATTACCGTCGAGACGATGGGTGAAGTCAGGCGCGTAGTTAATTTATTATGACATATAAAGTTAAACTTGATGTTTTTGAGGGGCCGCTCGACCTTCTTCTGTACCTGATCCAGAAGGAAGAGGTCGATATATACGATATACCGATCGCCAAGGTAACCGACCAGTATCTCGAATATCTTGAGCTGATGAAGCTTCTCGACCTGACGATAGCCGGCGAGTTCCTCGTCATGGCGGCGACGCTCATGCATATAAAGTCGAAGATGTTACTGCCGCCGGAACCGTCGGAGGGCGAGGAGAAGGCCGAGGAAGATCCTCGGGCCGAACTGGTGCGGCGCCTTCTGGAATATAAGAAATTTAAAGAGGCGGCGTCTGAACTTTCGCACATGGAGTCACAGCATAAGCATTTTTTCGCGAGGGTCGGCCCCGGCATAAAGATAGACGATCTGCCGAAGGAAGAGACTTTATTTGAGGCGAGCTTATTCGATCTTATAACCGCGTTCACGAAGGTATTGAAAGACATACCGAGGGATATATTTTATAAAGTGGTTAAAGACGAGTTTACGGTGTCGGAGAAGATACACGATATCATTCACATGCTCGTCGATAACGGCAAGATAATGTTTACGGATCTTTTTAAAGCGGCAAAAAATAAATTCGAGGTTATAACGCTTTTCCTGGCACTGCTGGAGTTGATAAAGATGCGGGAGGTTGTCGTCCTGCAGGGTGCGCCTTTTGGCGACATAGAAGTAATGAAAAATGCCGAAACCGCTAAACCGGTTAACGAGGTAAAAGAAGATGGACAGGGACCAAAGTAAGAAGATAATAGAAGCTCTTTTATTTGTGAGTGACAAGCCGATTTCGATAGATACATTCAAGGATGTCTTAAAAGAGGTTGAGCCTACGGAGATCAGGGCCGTTATCGAAGAATTGAACGCTGACTATTCTTCTTCCGGCAGGAGTTTTGCCATAAAAGAGATCGCCGGCGGGTTCCAGATGTTGACGGATCCCGTATACAGTAAGTGGATATCCGCGATGTACAAGCGTCCGGCCGATCGTCTCACCGGCCCGTCGCTCGAGACTCTGGCGATAATAGCTTACAGGCAACCGTTGACGCGGGCTCAGATAGAGATGATAAGGGGTGTCAGCGCCGACGGCGTGGTGCGCACATTGGAAGAGCGCGGATTCATACGCCCGCGCGGGCGCGTGGACGGGCCGGGCAGGCCGATACTTTACGGCACCACTACGGAATTTTTACAACATTTTGGATTGAAGTCGCTCGATGAATTGCCGAAATTAAAAGAGTTTCAGGAGAGTGATCTTGATTTTATTAGAGAGAAAGATAAACATGAGATAGTTAAAACTGAGACAGGCCAGGGTGCCGAAACGGTCCAGGCCGGCGTGTCAGATCAGGGTACCGAAGCGGATCAGGTAAAGCCAAAAGAGGAGAATTCGAATGAAGATCAACAAATTACGCAAAACAGTTGATGCTTCGACCGGCTCAGCATCAACCCTGAGCAAGCAAACTATTGTAGGCGTTGGGCGCGCGCGTCGAAGGGTTGATTCGATAGATTCTCAGCTGTTGCGGCTCCTGAATGAAAGAGCCAAAGTCATACTCGGCATAGGGAAATCGAAGGCCCGTACTAATGGTTCGATATATGTTCCGGAGCGGGAAAAAGAGGTTTACAGGAAGATTGCCGCGAATAATATGGGGCCGTTGTCTGCGGGATCGCTTAAGGCGATATATAGGGAGATCATGTCCGGTTCGTTTGAACTGGAGAGGCCGCTTGTCATAGCTTATCTGGGGCCCGAGTGCACGTTCACGCATTTAGCCGGTATGAAAAAGTTTGGCGCAAGCGTGTCGTATAAAGCATGCGGAACCATAACGGATATATTCAGCGAGGTCGAAAAAGGGATGGCCGATTACGGCGTAGTCCCGATAGAGAATTCCATTGAGGGGGCGGTAAACCATACGCTCGATATGTTCATCGACTCCGCGCTTAAAATATGCTCCGAGATATATCTCGACGTGACGCACAACCTTCTCGTTAAATCTGCCGGTAAGGGCAGGATACGCAAGGTTTATTCGAAGGCAGAAGTATTCGGCCAGTGCAGGATATGGCTTGAGTCGAACCTGCCGGGCGCGGAACTTGTGGAAGTTTCGAGTACCGCGAAAGCGGCCGAGATGACCGCGAAAGAGGGCGCCGCGTGTGCCTGCATAGCCAGCGATCTGGCCGCGGAGAAATATAAGCTTACGATTTTAAACAGGTCGATACAGGATAGCGCTCACAACGTTACTCGCTTTCTTGTCATCGGTAAGTATGACGCTATGCCTACGAACGAGGACAAGACGTCCATAATGTTCTCGGTAAAAGATCGCTCCGGCGCGCTTCACGATATGCTCGTTCCGTTCAAAAGACACAAGATAAACATGACGAAGATAGAGTCGAGGCCGTCGAAAGTCAGGGCGTGGGAGTACTACTTCTTTGTGGACTTAGAGGGGCATTACAAGAATGCGAAAGTGAATAAAGCGCTGGATGAGTTGGACGCGCAAGCGTCGTTTGTAAAGGTGTTGGGGTCGTATCCGGCTGAGGAGATTATGTGAAGAATCTGGTTAAAATGAATATACTGAATGTTAAAAATTACGTTCCGGGGAAACCCATTGAAGAGGTTCAAAGGGAGCTTGGGTTGAAGAATGTGATAAAGCTCGCTTCCAACGAGAACTGCTTCGGGCCGTCGCCTATGGCTGTTGCCGCTATCAGGAGGGCGCTCCGGAGCATCAATAGGTACCCGGACAGCTCGTCGTTTTATCTAAAGAAGAAGCTGGCCGCTTTTCTTGGCGTCGGGGAGAGCAATCTTATATTCGGCAACGGCTCGGACGAAATCATAAGCATGGCCATCAGGACATTTGTGGGTGACGGCGATGAGGTTGTCATAGCCAAACCTACATTCCTTATATACGAGATAGGTTCTCAGCTTCAGAACGCGAAGATAAAGTTCGTTCCTATCACAAAGGAATTGAAACATGATTTAAAAGAGATGAAGAAAGCGATAACCGCGAATACGAAGCTTGTCTTCATAGCAAATCCGGACAACCCTACCGGAACTTATATCACCAAGAAAGAGCTGGACGAGTTTATGCATGGCCTGCCCGAGAATCTCGTGGTGTTCTTAGACGAGGCTTATTTTGAATTCGCGTATTACAGCTTTAAAGATTATCCTAACGGCATAGATTATTTAAAGAGGCCGGGTCTTGTCATCGCCAGGACTTTTTCGAAAGTTTATGGATTGGCGGGTTTAAGGATCGGATACGGTATTTCAAATCCGGAGGTCATAAGCTGTATGGAACGCGTCAGGGAGCCGTTCAATATAAATATACTGGCTCAGGCAGGCGCTTTTGCCGCCCTCGAAGACCAGGCGTTCCTTAAAAAGACGATAGCGCATGTAGAGATGGAGCGCGAATACCTGTATTCCGCGTTTCGCAAGATAGGGCTCGAGTATACCAGGAGCGCGACCAACTTCGTCATCGTCAATACCGGTAAAGATTGCAAGGTGGTTTTTAATGACCTGCTCAAAGAAGGTGTTATTGTGCGTGACATGAAGGCGTGGGGGCTCGATACATCTATCCGCGTTACCATAGGCACGAAAGCGGAGAATAAGCGTTTTGTATCAGCGCTTAAAAAAGTCCTAAAATAGGAGTTTCGCAATGATCATTGTAATGCGTCCGGATGCTTCGAAGAAGCAGGTGGATCATCTCGTTAAAAAGATACACGCGTTGGGTCTTAAACCATGGGTGTCAAAAGGCGTCGAGAGA
The DNA here is from genome assembly GCA_028699255.1 of Candidatus Omnitrophota bacterium. Classification (NCBI taxonomy): domain Bacteria; kingdom Pseudomonadati; phylum Candidatus Omnitrophota; species Candidatus Omnitrophota bacterium. Next base: position 243,687 of record JAQVUX010000002.1, read on the forward strand.
ACGATAGTCGGCGTTATCGGCGAAGAGGATATTATAAGGGTCCAGCCGCTTGAGGTATTTCCCGGCGTAGAAAAAGTACTACAGATATTAAAGCCGTACAAACTGGCGTCCCGTGATTTTAAAAAGGATGACAGTATTATAAATATCGCCTCCGGCGTAAAGGTCGGAGCGAAGAAGCTGGTAGTCATGGCGGGGCCGTGTTCCGTAGAGAGCGAAAAGCTCCTTATCGATATCGCGAAGAAAGTAAAAGCCGCCGGCGCTACCATCTTAAGGGGCGGAGCTTTCAAACCGAGGACATCACCGTATTCATTCCAGGGGCTGGGCCTAAAAGGCCTGAAATTTCTCGCCGAGGCGAAGAAACAGACTGGCCTTCAGATCGTTACGGAACTTATGGATGTGCGCGACTTAGATATGGTGCTTAAATATGCGGATATAATACAGATCGGCGCGCGGAATATGCAGAACTTCAATCTCCTGAAGGAAGTAGGTAAGACGAAGAAACCCGTGCTCTTAAAACGCGGTATGGCCAACACGATAAAAGAGCTTTTGATGTCCGCCGAATACATACTGGCGGAAGGAAATTTTAATGTCATGTTATGCGAACGCGGTATACGGACTTTTGAGGATGCTACCCGTTTTACTTTCGATACAGCCGCTATTCCGGTTATAAAGAGCCTGAGCCATCTACCCGTTATCGCGGATCCTTCGCACGCTACCGGTAAATGGGGGCTCGTCGCGCCGTGCGCTAAGGCGGCCGTCGCGGCCGGAGCCGATGGGCTCATCGTCGAAGTTCATCCTGCGCCGGAAGAGGCAATGTCGGACGGAGAGCAGTCGCTTTTGCCGGAGAATTTCGCGAAGATGATGAAAGAGATAAAAGTATTGGCCAAAGCGGTCGGCAGAGAGCTATGAAGCGATTTAAAAAAATAACCATTATCGGCGTCGGTCTTATTGGCGGCTCTATCGGCCTTGCAATAAAGAAGAGAGGTCTCGCCAAAGAGGTTGCCGGCGTTTTTCATCGCCGTTCAACGCTTCAAAAAGCGCTTAAATGCAAGGCGGTAGATAAAGGTTTTATGAATATTAAAGACGGGGTTCGCGGCGCGGATCTTATAATACTCGCCGCGCCGGTTTCCAATATCGCCTCAATAGGCCGTGAAGCCATGAGATATGCAACGGCCGGCGCCATAATTACCGATGTCGGCAGTACGAAGAGCCTTATAGTCAGACGGATGGAGAAGGTCCTGAAGGCGGATTCGGCGGATTTTGTCGGGTCTCATCCTATGGCGGGGTCGGAACATGCCGGTGTGGAATTTGCCAGAGGCGATCTTATGGATGGCTCACCGTGCATAGTGACAAAAACACTTAAAACCAAAAAAGCGGTCATTGCAAAAGTAGCGAATTTCTGGAAAAGTCTCGGCGCCAAGGTAACGGTTATGACGCCGTCCCGGCACGATAGAAGCGTCGCCCTGATAAGTCACCTGCCGCATATCGTAGCTTTTGGCCTGGCGGCGGCTGTGCCGGAGAGGGAACTTGCCTATGCGGCCGAGGGGTTTAAAGATACGACGAGAGTGGCTTCGAGCGACCCGTATTTGTGGGCTGACATATTTTCGACGAATAGGATAGAGACTATTAAGGCGTGCCGGATGTTTGAAAGATCGTACAAAGACATAATTAAAGCGCTCGTGAAGAATGATTATCAGGGAATCGTCAGGGCTCTGAAAAAAGGAAAAGCGAAACGGGACAAGTTTGCATATGGCTCGACGAAGTAATGGGCTTCTAATAGCTATCGACGGTCCTGCCGGAAGCGGCAAGAGCACGGTTTCCAAGCTGGTGGCAAAGGCGCTCGGAGTTCTTTATATAGATACCGGGGCGATGTACAGGGCTCTTACGCTCAAAGCGATGCGAAGCAGGATAGATCTTAACGACGAAGGCGCTCTTGTGCGGTTGGCTAAGTCGACGGAGATAGACCTTAAGGGAGACCTGAGTAAGCTTGAGGTCTTTCTGGACGGCGAAGATGTCGCAGGTCTTATCCGGACGCCGGAACTGACGAATAATGTTAAATACATCGCGCGCGTTCCGGGGGTCAGGGCCGAGATGGTTCGTCTGCAACGATCGATAGGCGAAAGAGGCGCCGCCGTTCTTGAGGGCAGGGACATCGGCACGGTGGTATTCCCGGACGCCGATTATAAGTTTTATCTTGACGCGGATCCGGACGAGCGTGCCAGGCGCAGACACAAGGAGCTTGCTGAGGCCGGCCGGGCGGTGAGTTTAGACGAAATCAAAAAAGACGTTATCTTAAGAGACGAATCGGATATGAAAAGGTCCGTGGGCGCTTTGAAAAAAGCGCCGGGCGCTGTAATTATCGATACGACTAAGCTTTCGATAGATGAAGTTGTTGGTGAAATACTAGGGCACATAAAACCAAAAGCGTGATTATGTGGTACTTCATAGGGTGGTCGTTTTTTCTGATCTTTTTCAAAACATACCTTGGTTTTAGGGCGGTGGGCAGAAGCAATGTGCCGGCTAAGGGAGCGTTCATATTTGTTTCCAACCACTCAAGTTATTTTGATCCGATATTACTGGGAACGTCTCTTCGCAGGGCTCTTTACTATATGGCAAGGGAGAGTTTGTTTCATAAGCCGATATCAAATTGGGCCATGAAACAAGTTCATGCCTTTCCGATAAAGAGAGAGCGCGGCGATCTCGGGGCGTTAAGGCAGGCGCTCGCGATATTACGCGACGGCAAGCCGCTCGTTATGTTCCCGGAGGGGACGCGTTCTAAGTCTGCGCAATTGAGGAGCGCGAAGCCGGGCGTAGGCTTTATAGTAGCGAAAGCGCGCGTGCCGGTTATCCCGGCGTATATCGACGGCTCATTGGAAGCGTTGCCCGGGAGCCTGAAGACTCTGAAGAGGCATCCCGTAACGGTCTATATAGGAGAGCCGATAGTGTTCGATTTTACGGGTTTTGGCAATAGTAAAGAAGCTTATCAGCAAATCGCGGATGAGATAATGAATAAGATCGCCGCCCTGAAAGATAGATATGTCAGTAAAGCTGGCTAAAAAGACCGGCTTCTGTTTCGGGGTAAAACGCGCCGTTGGTATGGCGGAAGATGCTCTGGCGCGAAAAAAGAGGCCGATATATTCATTAGGTTCGATAATTCATAACGATCAGGTTGTGGCGGGTCTTTCAAGAAAAGGTTTGAAGGTAATAAAGAATATAAATGATATCAAGAAGGGGGTGCTTGTAATATCCTCTCACGGGCTAAGCCCGAAAATAACAACGTCTATAAGAATGAGAGGTATAGACATAATAGACACAACATGTCCTTTTGTACTCAAGGCACAAAGGATAGCCGGCGCCTCAAATATTAAAGGCCGCATAGTGGTGATAGTAGGTGATAAGCATCATCCTGAGGTTAGGGCGCTGGTTGATTTTGCGGGCCGGAAGGCGTTTGTGGTCAAAAACAGACAGCAGGCCATGACCCTGAAATTGGGCAAGGCCGACAAGGTGAGCGTGATATCGCAGACGACACAATCGAAGAAGAACTTCATCGACGTGGTAAAGGCGATAGCGCTTAAAAAACCGGGAACGCTCGAGGTCTTCGATACGATATGTGCCGACGCCGAATCGCGTCAGGCAAAAGCATCGGAGCTCTCCCGGCAAGTAGGTGTAATGATCGTCGTAGGCGGCAGGAAGAGCGCTAACACAAAGCGGCTTCTTGGTATATGCGCCGAAAACGCCGGAGGCAGAGCGCACCTTATCGAAACGGAGTCGGAGATTAAGTCCGGTTGGTTTTTGCCGGGTAGCGCGATAGGGGTGACCAGCGGCGCATCGACGCCCGACTGGATGGTTGAAAAGGTAGTTGACAGAATAAGCAATATCCAAAGAGCACAAACTAAAAAATAAAACAAGAAAGGGGTTGTTTCATTAATGTCAGAAGAAAAAAATAACGTTGAAGAACTAAAAAAAGAAGAACCCAAGGGGGAAGGGCGGCAGAGTTTTGCCGACCTGTATCAGCAGAGCATAGTCGATATCAAGGAAGGCCAGATAGTAAAAGGCAAAATCATCGCCATAAATCCGAAGGATGTCGTGATCGATATAGGTTATAAATCGGAAGGCGCGGTCAATATCTCCGAGTTTTCGGATCCGGACGCGATAAAGATAGGCGACGAGGTTGACGTCTATCTCGAGTCGAAGGAAGATGAGAACGGTATGGTCGTCCTCTCCAAGCAGAAGGCGGAGCGCGCTGTAGGATGGGAGATGGTTATTTCCAGGTACGGCGAAGGCGATATAGTCGATGGAAAAGTCTCGAAGAAGGTAAAAGGCGGCTTCATGGTCAATATCGGTGTCGAGGCGTTTTTGCCGGCGTCGCTTGCCGCGCTTAAAGGCTTCGGTAATCTGAATCAGCTCATCGGTCAGACATTCCCGTTCAAAGTGGTGAAGATAAACAAGGCACGTAAGAATATAGTGGTGTCGCGCAAAGACGTGCTTCAGGCTCAGAAGGATGAGGATAAGAAGAAAGTTTTCGACGCGCTCCAGAAGGGCGCTATCGTCAATGGTATAGTCAGGAACATAACCGACTTCGGCGCGTTCGTGGATCTCGGCGCCGGCATGACGGGGCTTTTGCATATCACCGACATGAGTTGGGGCAGAGTATCGCATCCGAGCGAAGTGTTAGCCATAGGCGACAAGATCGATGTCATGGTGCTCGACTTCGACGCGACTTCCGGCCGCGTGTCTCTGGGATTAAAACAGAAGACCCAGAATCCGTGGGAACTCGTGGATACGAAGTATCCGTCAGGTAGCCGCATAAAAGGCAACGTAGTCAACCTCGTGCCGTATGGCGCGTTTGTGGAACTTGAGAAAGGCGTGGAGGGATTGCTCCATATATCCGAGCTTTCATGGACGAAGAAGTATGCTAATCCGAATGAGCTTCTCGCGATAGGCGACAGGATAGAAGTACAGGTTCTGGAAGTGGACAAAAATAATAAAAAGATTTCCCTCGGACTAAAACAGCTCGAGGCAAATCCGTGGATAGGGGTTGAAGAGAAATACCCCGTAGGAACCAAGGTTAAAGGCAAGATACGCAATCTGACCGACTACGGCGCTTTCGTGGAGCTTGAGGACGGTATCGATGGCCTCATTCACGTTTCCGATATATCATGGACCAAGCGCATAGGTCACCCTAAGGATGTGTTCAAAAAAGGTGAGAAGGTCGAAGCGGTAGTCCTGGCGTCGGATGCGAGCAACCGAAGGATATCTCTCGGCATAAAGCAGTTGACGCCGGATCCGTGGGATGAGATCGCCGGCAAGTATGCGGCGGATAGCATAATGAGCGGCAAGGTTACGAAAGTGGCTAATTTTGGCCTATTCGTAGAGATAGACAAAGACCTTGAAGGGCTTGTGCACATCTCTGAGATATCTATAGGAGAGGGCGAGAAGCTTGAAGAAAAGTTCAAGGCGGGGGACGAGTTAAAAGTAAAGCTCCTCAAGATCGACTCGATCCAACATAAGATAGCATTGAGTATCAAAGAAGTGTAGGTAGTATTAAGTTATTGTTCGAGCGAGCGAACGGAGTGAGTGAATCGAGAACTTCTCGACTCGCGGCTTCGCCGCTCGCTCGAAGAATAGCATGAATAGAGACCGCCCCTATTTTTATTTTCTATCGAAGAATGGATTTTTACCCGTAACGCTTAAAGGAATTCCCAGGGCTTGCTTTACTTCTTTGCCGAAAAATTTCATGTCGATGCACGCCCTGCCTATCGAGTACATTATCCTGTTGTCTATATGGGCTCGGTCAGCGATATCGGCCGCGGAGCTTATCGCTATGCCGAGGTCGACCGAATTAAACGAACATACCCCGTCGGAAGCTTTTAGTTTATCGCAGACGGGATAACCGCAGAATCCGCAATTTAATCCCGCCGGATTTGATCTTACTCCTATTATTAGTATTGCGGGTGAAGCGGATATGGAATCTGCGTCCCTTTCAAAACTCGGCCTGTTCTCATTTTTCGATATCTTTTTCATTTGCGAAATAAGCTTATCTCTTATTTGCGTATCGTCTATTACCATAACATCGATGTTGTCTATACCGCGGGTTTTTGGCGCTGTTCTGGCGGCGGCGGCCATATTACTCGCGGCCATTGCGACCGCTTCTTTTTCAAGCTCCCCGGATCTCTTCATAAGCCCTCCTAATAGTTATAACCGCGTAGGTTATCTGTTGGCCAACACGTGGCCAACCTACGCGATTGGCCGGTAAGGATTTAGTTGTCAATGGACGCTTTAACGGGTATAATTATAATAAATCTATATGAGAAAACTGGTTTTGTCCACTCTTATATTGTTTTTGTGCTCATCCACAGCATACGCTGTCGGATTGGGCCAGCTCATGGGTATTGCCCGTGCGCAGAAGGATGCGCAGGCTACTTACTCGAAAGAGACAAGGATCTTTGATCGGGTAAAAGCGGCTGTCGATAAAGGTGAAATAAAAAAGGCCCAAACCAAAAAGGAGATTGCCTCCCGTTACGGAGAGCCCGTAGTCAACATTACAGAATCCGGTACGGGAAGGGATAAGTGGATATACAAACCTGCCAAATCGTCGTTCTTCGAGGGCGTAAGAGTGTACCTGTATTTTGATAAAGACGATAAACTGGACGAAATAAAAGTACTGGAGTGAGCGTGGAAAAAAACATAGATAAACAGTTGGAGTTGATCTCGCGCGGAGCGGTTGAAATAATACAGAAAAGCGAACTCAAGAAAAAACTTGAGCGCGCCATAAAAGATAATAAGCCGCTTGTGATAAAAGCGGGTTTTGACCCTACGGCCCCCGACATACATTTAGGCCACACCGTATTATTAAGGAAGATGAGGCATTTTCAGGATCTCGGGCATAAGGTCGTTTTTCTTATAGGCGATCACACCGCGATGATAGGCGACCCTTCCGGAGTTTCAAAAACACGCCCCCAGCTTACCGTAAAAGAAGTCGAGGAGAACGCGAAGACTTATGAGCGCCAGATATCGCGCGTTCTTGATCCGAAGGCGCTTGAGATAAGATTTAACAGCGAATGGCTTGGCAAAATGACAGCCGTGGACATAGGCCAGCTCGCGAGCCGTTACTCGGTACAGAGAATGCTCGAGCGTGACGACTTTTCCAATCGATACAAACAGCAGAAGAATATAACGATACTCGAATTTCTCTACCCGCTCTTCCAGGGGTATGACTCCGTCGCTTTAAAAGCGGACGTTGAGCTCGGCGGCAACGACCAAAAATTTAATCTTCTCGTCGGCCGCGATATGCAGGGCGCATATGGACAGGAGGCGCAGGTCGTTATAACGATGCCGCTTCTCGAAGGCCTTGACGGTGTTAATAAAATGTCGAAGTCGCTTGGTAATTATGTAGGTATTAATGAAAACGCCAAAGACATGTTCGGAAAACTCATGTCGGTCTCAGACGAGTTGATGTATAAATATTACGAGCTTCTGACCGACGAGGATGTGAGCAGGATAAAATCGGATGTGAAATCCGGGGCTCTCCATCCTAAGGCCGCGAAAGTCAGGCTGGCCAAAATAATAACCGGACAATATCATACTCAGGCGGAAGCCGACAGGCAGGCTGAAGAGTTTGATCGCGCGTTCAAAGACAAGGGTTTTCCCGGAGACATAAAACTTACTGAGATATCCGTAAGTTCCGATACCGTGCCGATAGTATCGGTTTTGGCCGATCACGTAAAACTTTCCGGTAGTAGAGGAGAGGCTAAACGCAAGGTTCAGGAAGGCGCTGTGGATGTAGATGGCGGCAAAGTTAATAATCTGGACTTTGCGTTAAAGTTGGGGCGGGAATATAATATCCGCGTCGGCAAAAAGTTCGCCAGGGTTTTATTTAAAAAAATTTAAAAAAAGTGTTGACAAAAAACCGGGATATGGTATATTGGCATACACTAAGATTCTGGTTACAGCCTTAGAAAGACTGAAAAACAGCATCTTAAATAAGGAGAAGGTATTGATCACTTCACCTTGACAATTTTGGATTAAAAGTATATAGCTAGTGGATGTTATAAGAATCGTCCCCTGGGCGGTTCTTTTTTTGTCTGTTCTTTCATACGAGTTTAATGAATCGAATACCTGGTATTCGATTCTAATACCGACCAAGCCCCTGCGAATTTTGATTGGCTTTGCTAATCATGGATTTGCGGGAATAGGCCAAGATTGAGCTCTAAAGATATTACAATTGGAGAGTTTGATCCTGGCTCAGAGTGAACGCTGGCGGCGTGGATTAGGCATGCAAGTCGAACGATCTCGCAAGAGATAGTGGCAAAAGGGTGAGTAACACATGAGCAATTTACCCTTAAGTGGGGAACAACCTTGGGAAACCGAGGCTAAAACCGCATAAGACCACGATCGGGCATCCGGTTGTGATCAAAGAGGGGGACCGCAAGGCCTCTCGCTTAGGGATGAGCTCGTGTCCTATCAGCTTGTTGGTGAGGTAACGGCCCACCAAGGCTTTTGACGGGTAGCTGGTCTGAGAGGATGGTCAGCCACATTGGGACTGAGACACTGCCCAGACTCCTACGGGAGGCTGCAGTCGAGGATCTTTTGCAATGCCCG